>NC_015164.1:3482500-3617500 GCF_000190575.1 Phocaeicola salanitronis DSM 18170
ATACGGTGAGCACCACGATGTCTTCGGGGCGGAAACTGACCTTCTCCAGTGCGCCCAATGCGTGTGCCGATTCCAGTGCGGGGATGATGCCTTCCAGACGGGTCAGTTCGTAGGCGGCACGGATGGCTTCGTCATCGTTGATGGCGAGCACCGTGGCACGGTGTTGTGTGGCAAGGTTGGCGTGCAGGGGACCGATACCCGGATAGTCCAGCCCTGCCGATACCGAGTAGGGTTCCAGGATTTGTCCGTCTTCGTCTTGCATCACGAGGGTTTTCGCTCCGTGTATGATGCCCAGCCGTCCCAGTTGGATGGTGGCGGCAGAGTATCCCGAATGGATGCCCTTTCCGCCTGCTTCGGCGAGTACGATTTTCACCTTGTCGTTGTTCAGGTAATGATAGACGGTGCCGGCGGCGTTGCTTCCTCCGCCCACGCACGCTATCAGATAGTCGGGATAATCACGTCCCTCGTGCTCCATCAGTTGTTTTTTGATTTCTTCGCTGATGACCGATTGCAGGCGTGCCACCATGTCGGGGTAAGGATGAGGCCCTACGGTAGAACCTATCACGTAGTATGTGTCTTCGGGGTGGCAGCACCAGTCGCGTATGGCTTCATTGGTGGCATCCTTCAGGGTTTTGTTTCCCGAGGTGACCGGGCGCACTTCGGCTCCCAGCATCTTCATTTTTTCCACGTTGATGTGCTGGCGTGCCACATCGGTTTCGCCCATATACACCACGCATTCCATGTTCATCAGTGCGCAGACCGTAGCGGTCGCTACTCCGTGCTGTCCGGCTCCGGTTTCGGCGATGATGCGTTTCTTTCCCATTCGCCGTGCCAGCAGCACTTGCCCGATGGCGTTGTTTATCTTGTGTGCGCCTGTATGGTTCAGGTCCTCCCGTTTCAGGTAAATCTTGCATCCGTATTTCTCCGAAAGCCGGTTGGCAAGATACAGGGGAGAGGGACGTCCCACGTAGTCGCGCAACAATTGGGCGAACTCTTGCTTGAAATCATCGCTATCCAATACCCGTAGGTACGCGTCTTTCAGTTCGGTCACGCACCGGTGAAGAATTTCGGGGATGTATGCTCCGCCGAAATTTCCATAATACCCGTTTGAGTCTACTTGATACTTTTTCCGATTCATATTTTGATTGTTTAAGTTATTGCCAATGGGGATAAAAACAAAAAAGGCTGTCGTAAGAACGACAGCCTTTTTTGTATGCCTTGATAAATGATTGTTGGTTATGAGAACAGACAGATACACACGGACTGGGTTAGCTTACGACTTTGGGAGTAGTAAGTAACGCCACCAACGATATGTATTTGTCATTACTGAGTTCATGAGTTTTTTGTTATGTTTCTGTTTAATTCGGGAGCAAATATAGCGATAATTTTTGAAGATGCAAACAAAATGGAATTTTTTTTGTTCTATATCCATAGAAGTTTATTTGTATAAACAAGAAAAAACAACTATCTTCGTAGTACATATATAAAAGGAGAAAATTATGAAATTATTCGGTTATTCAGTAGTGAGCAGCCTGTGCGCATTGGTAATGGGCGTTTTGCTGGTAATGTGGCCCGAGGCCGCAGTGATTTATCTGGTAATAACGGTAGGGGTGCTGTTCCTTTTGCCGGGCTTGTATGGCATATTCGCCTATTTGGCTTCGCGCCGTCAGGCAGAAAGCGGAAGGGCTTTTCCCGTTGTAGCGTTGGGCAGTGCCCTGTTGGGGTTATGGCTCATTGTCATGCCCGATTTCTTTGTCGGCACCCTGATGTATGTGCTGGGTGCATTGCTGGTGTTCGGAGGCGTCAGCCAGCTGATGAATTTTATTTCCATACGGAAGCTCACGGGTACGGTTCCGGGCATATTCTATGTCCTTCCGGTTCTGCTCCTGCTGGCTGGCATCCTGATTCTGGTCAACCCCTTCGAAGCGGCAAAAGTTCCTTTCATTGTCCTCGGCGTATCTTCCATCGTCTATGGCCTGACCGACCTCTTCCGCATCATCCGCTACCGGCAAAAGAAAGAGGCGGGGATAACGGATGTGGAGGTGATAGACGAGTGAAGGGGATGAACCGCGAATAAGCTTAGAAGCTGTTTTGAATTTATCGTGCGATGATTTGGGATGAGTTTTTGAGGCATTTCCGCTTGTGTGATGAGGAAGATAGCGGGCTATCTGACGAAGAACAGAAGCGGAAAGGACCAAAAAAATCGCCCAAAGCACATACGAAAACGGAAACATCAAGACGAGAAAAACTTTTTGGAGAAATTCAAAACAGTTTCTAAATACGGATTTTGCATGGAAGAAATGCAGAATTCCCCGAAAACTGCACGAAAATGATGCAAAATCTGTGTTCCAACGCTTGTTGGCATACTTATTTCCAAGATAATCCTTGGAACATTTAGCTTTGCGGCTGGGCAATATCAGGTTTCATGCCAGTTTAGATATACTGAAACTTTAGTTTTATCCTGCTGAAACTTTTGTTTAAATGCACTGAAACTAAAGTTTCAGTATATCTAAATCGGGTATGAAACTTGTCGCCTTCCCTCATTCAGTCTTTCTTCCAGTTATATTCATGCTTATATAGGTCGTATTCCGGCTCGTTTGTTACACCGTGACGCTTGAATACCTTGCGCACGAAGTCTTGTGCTTGGGGCGTGAAAGGCCGTTCGTGCCGCTTCAGGCGGTAGAACATGTTCTTTCCGAAGCTGTAGAGCAGGTCGTTTTTGATAGCGACGGCATCTTCATGAACCAGCTTGTCGAACATCTTGCTCCAGCCATACGCGTATTTCACGGGCGTATCGTCTATAAACTCGGTACATTTCTTTCCGGTCAGTTTCCGGTTCGGATTGAGCACGCGCACGTAAAGCGTGTCTTCCGGAATGAACTTTGAAGCCTGATAGCGCAGGCATTTGTCCGCCCTTTTACATTGGGCGTTGAGGCACAGCCCGAAGTTTTTCGGGACGCTGTTATAATCCAATTCGTTAATCATTCGTGTATTTTTCGGTTAGTCAGGCATAAAGGTAGGCGTTCTTTCCGGCTTATGCAAGTTTTCGGAATTAATTTTTATCTTGCCGCCTGCTTTCTCTTTGCGCGGGGCTTCCCTTTACGTGCCGGAGCTTTGGACTCGTGCCGGATAATCGCGAAGTGTCTAATTTTTTGACACCTACTGTCTAATTATTTGACACTTCTTGAAATATTAAAATATGTAACTTGTTATAAACGAACGGTTTGGCTTTTTGGCACGGTATTTGCTTGTGTTTGGATAGAAATCTAAAACAAATAATATGAAACACGATTACAGTATGACATTGCGCATCTTTGTACTATCGCTTTTAGCAGGATGCTTTTTGCCGGGCTTTGCCCAGCATATCATTAAAGGAATTGTTACCGATAAAGGGAATGTTCCGCTTTCGGGAGCGACTTGTGCGGTTTATGCTTCCGATTCGGTGTTGGTATCCGGGAGCATGGCGGACGAGAAAGGAAAATTTGCCTTGAAAGGCATTGCACCGGGCGATTATGTCCTGCAAGTGTCTTTTGTCGGTTATCAGAACATGCGCATAGCGATAGAAAATCTGGCGGAAGATGTTGATTTGGGAACGATTGTCTTGCAAGACGATGCGCAGGTGTTGGGCGAAGTAAGCGTAGTGGGTTCTGCCCGAAAGTACAATGTAGACAGGCAGGTCTTGATTCCTACCCAATCCCAAGTGACCATTTCCAACAATGCGTGGACCTTGATGCAGAACATGCAGCTTGCCCGTATCCGGGTGAATCCGGTGACCAATGACATCACGACGTATGAAGGAGATAAGGTCATTCTTCAAATCAACGGGGTAAGCGTGCCGAAAGAAGAAGTTATCGCCTTGCGTGCCCAAGATATCGTGCGGGTGGAATATACCGAGAATCCGGGTGCACGCTATCAGGCGGGAGCCTTGGTCAACTATGTGGTGAAGGAACGCAAGCAAGGCGGGTATGTTTCGGCGGAAGGTTTCCAGAACCTTTCTTCATTGGGCATCAAGCGGTATAGCCTGAACTCCAGCTATAACTGGAAGAAGTCGCAATTGGGCGTAATAGTAGGTTATGAGGAGATGCGTTCCAAGTGGACGAGGGAGAATGAATACCGATACCAGCTTCCCGATTATAGTTTTGTGCGCAAGGAGGAGGGGATGCCTACAAAATACAAAGACCAGACTTTGAATGCTACCTTAAAATACACGCTCTACGAAGCGGACAAATATCAGTTTAATGCCACGTTCCGGAACAAGTACAACAATGTACCGAACCAGTTTTCCGACAGGAAAGGGTATGTGACGGATTCGTACACGGGTGAACGCACTTTCCTTCAGGATTACTCCCAATGGAAAGAAAACTCCTCTTCGCTGGACTTGTATTTCCAGCGCAACCTGAAGAATAAGCAATTCCTTTTATTTAATGTAGTGGGTACATACATCGGTTCGGATAATACCCACCGGTATCAGGAGGATGATGAGAGCGGTCAGGTCTTGTCGGATATTTATTCGAAAATCGATGGGAAGAAATATTCGTTTATCGCCGAAGCCGTGTATGAGGGGAGCAATAAGCATAGTAAGTGGAGTGTAGGAGCACATCATAACCAAAGCTATACAGATAATGCGTATACGGGTGATGTGGTTTCGGACGTGAACCTGCGCTATATGGAATCGTATGTCTTTGCCGATTACCGGTATGCGTATAAGAAGTTCAGTGCTTCCGTTGGGCTGAACGGGAAGTATATCCGCTATAGCCAGAAAGGGGGGAAAGACAAGAATTTCTATTTCGAGCCCCGCCTGCAATTGCAATACCTCTTTACCGATAACCTGATGTTGCGCTATAATGCACGGATTTCATCGTATGCTCCTTCGCTTTCTTCCTTGAATGATACGGAACAGGAGGTGGATATGTGGCAAGTGACACGGGGAAACCCCAACCTTTCCACTTACCAGCGTTACCGTCAGGAGTTATTGTTTTCTTACAATAACCGGTATTTTGGCATAGACATAGTGGGGCGCTATTTCTATGATGATAATCCGATTATGACCAGCCTGTTTTATGAGGACGGGAAGATCGTATCGATGGACGAGAACCACCGGAATATGCACCGGTTGGTGTTCGAGCCTACGTTGAACCTGCATCCCTTTGGTGAATATATTTCCTTGAGCGTTACTCCGGGAATGAACCGGTATATCGTTAATGGCAATTCGTATGTGCACACTTATACGCACTGGTATGTATTTGCTTCGTTAGTAGCCAGCTACAAACGCTGGTTCCTGAATGCATCGATGAATACCCGGTTCAATTCGTTGAGCGGAGAGGTCATTACGTATGGCGAAGCCTTCCACCAAATCGCTTTGGGCTATAATGCCAAGCGGTGGAACGTAACAGCAGGTGTGATGCTTCCTTTCACCAAAGAATATTCCCAAGCTTCCCGAAACCTTTCGGAGATAGCTTCCAGCTATTCGAAGGTATCTACCAAGAGCCTTTCACACCTGTTTTTTATTTCGGCATCGGTCAATCTCGATTTCGGAACGAAGTATAAGGCGGGCAAGCAGAAGCGTTCCAACTCGGATACCGATTCGGGCATCTTGTCCGGCTCGAAGCGGGGAATGGATTGACAGACTTGGATGGTCGGATAAACGCATATAGATGGGATGTCCGATGCAACCGTATGTGTGTGGCTCCGCACCTATATGTCCTGCCCGATGGAGTCCTATGCCTCCGCCTATGCATAAAAAGTCGTGGGTTTTGGATAAATAATCCACCTTGGATAAGCAGGAAATGCGTATCTTCGCAGAAAAGAAATGAAATGATGAAAACACAGACTTTAGGAATGCGAATGATGCTGATGGCGGGGGCGGTGATAGGATGCCTCGCCTTGAGCCTGCCGGCTTTCGGGCAAGGGACAAGAAAAAAGAATTTGCTCGGAGAGACCGATGAGGCTTTCTTCCGTACCGAGGATGCCCGGCGCATCGGAGAGCAAGTATTGATTTACCAGCGGTGCACCGGGGGCTGGCCCAAGAATATCGACATGGCACGCCGGATGACGGATGCCGAAAGGGAACAGGTGCTGAAGGATAAGGAAAGGCGTGACGACTCGACCATCGACAATCATGCCACCACGATGCAGATGGACTTTCTGGCACGCCTGTATCAGGCTACGGGCGATGTGCGGTACCGTGATGCGTTCCGTGCGGGAGTGGACTATCTGCTTTCGGGACAATATGAGAACGGTGGCTGGCCTCAGTTCTGGCCCGTGATGCGCGATTATCAGCCCCATATTACCTTTAACGATGATGCCATCGTAAACTTGTTGGAACTCTGGCAGAAGCTGATGGCGGGGGAAGCCCCTTACGGCGGGGACTTATTAAATAAGGAGTATCAGGGTAAGTTGCACGATTCTTTCGAGAAAGGCATCGGGTGTATTCTGGATTGCCAGATAAAGACGGACGGGGAGCTGACCGTATGGTGCCAGCAACACGATGAGCATACGCTGGAGCCTGCTTCGGCACGGGCATACGAATTGCCTTCGTATTGCTCGCAAGAGAGTGCTGCCATCGTGCGCTTGTTGATGAGCCTTCCCCATCCGGATAAGCGGGTGAAGCGGGCGGTGCATCATGCGATGAAATGGTTTGATACGTATAAACTGACGGGATACCGTGTGGAACGCATCCGGGAAGGACGCCGTGTCTTGGATACACGCTTGGTGAAAGACAGCCTTGCCGGTCCGATATGGGCACGTTTTTACGACCTGAAGTATTGCGAGCCTTATGTGTGTGACCGGGACGGAATACCCCGCCGGCACTTGGAATACCTCGGTCCGGAACGCCGGAACGGATATAGCTGGTACAATAGCCGTCCGGCAGAACTTTTCGAACTTTACGATAAGTGGGCAGACCGGTATGACAAGGCGCATAAGGTGCAGGTTAGTCTGAAAACGAAAGGTGCCAACGAGAACGGGACGATAGATATGTTCCGCCGTCCGGAAGTGGACCGTTCGGCTTTCGATGTCATCGTAAAGCCGGGCGACAGCATCCAGCTGGCTATCGAAAAGGCGCCTGAAAAGCCGGAGACTCCTTTTAAGATATTGGTGCTGAACGGCACGTATAACCAGAAAGTGATTATCGACCGTCCGAACATCGTGCTGGTGGGCGAGAACCGGGACAGCACCGTGCTGGTGCTGGCAGAGACCGCCAAGACCCGGAAGATAACCGAGTATCACGGCAAGCCCGTGGGGAACGGGGTTATCGTCTTGCAGGAAGGGGCGGACGATTGTGTGATAAGCGGCATGACGGTGTATAATAATTATGGTACGACCCTCGAGAAGACCACGACCCATCAGATGGCGATTTACGGACGGGGCACGCGGACGATTGTTATCAATTGTAATGTATGGGCGGACGGGAACGACGCGCTTTCCCTTTGGGCGCCCGAGAGTGGAGGCATGTATTATCATGCCGACCTTTACCTGCGTTGTCCGGGTGTAGACTTCCTTTGCCCGCGCGGGTGGTGTTATGCAACCCGGTGCCGGTTCTATGGAGACAGCCGTGCGATGATTTGGCATGACGGCAGGGGAGACAAGAGCAAGAAGCTGGTCATCACGAACTCGTCTTTTGATGCCAAGAGCCCTACCGCTTTGGGGAGGTATCATCACGATTCGCAATTCTTCCTGATAAACTGCACGCTTTCGAAGAATGTGCTGAACGAGAACATCGGCTATGCTTATTCGGACAAAGTGCTCGACCCTTGCCCGTGGGGGCAACGCACCTATTACAGTAATTGTACGCGCGAGGGCGGACATTCCGGCTGGCTGGATGATAACCTGGACAAGGCAGAAGGCGCTCCCGCCTTTTATGGCATTACGGCAAAGTGGACATTCGGAGGCAAATGGGACCCGGAGAAGCGCATCCGGGATTTGTGGAATGTGCTGGCTTATTAGAATGAAGAATTAAGAATGAAGAATAAAGGACGCCACCCATTCTTCATTCTTAATTCTTTATTCTTCATTAAAAAAATGCTTTGCTTCTTTCTTGATTCAAATAAAATTCGTACATTTGCACGCAATAAAATCTAAAGTGTTTTTACCCTATGTCATTTATTGCAGATAAAGTAGTAATGGACGGATTGACATACGATGATGTGTTGTTGATTCCGGCTTATTCAGAAGTATTACCCAAGACAGTCGAGCTCTCGACTAAGTTCTCACGCAACATTGAATTGAAAATCCCGTTCGTAACGGCGGCGATGGATACCGTGACCGAGGCGCAAATGGCGATTGCCATCGCACGCGAAGGAGGTATCGGCGTTATCCACAAGAACATGCCTATCGAAGAACAGGCTCGTCAGGTGGCTATCGTGAAACGTGCCGAGAACGGTATGATTTATGATCCGGTAACGATTAAGCGTGGTTCTACCGTAAAGGATGCGCTGGGCATTATGGCGGAATATAAGATTGGCGGTATCCCTGTAGTGGATGACGAAAACTATCTGGTAGGTATCGTGACCAACCGTGACCTTCGTTTCGAACGCGACATGAGCAAGCATATCGATGAAGTGATGACCAAGGAGAACATCGTGACGACTG
Organism: Phocaeicola salanitronis DSM 18170; assembly: GCF_000190575.1. NCBI lineage: Bacteria > Pseudomonadati > Bacteroidota > Bacteroidia > Bacteroidales > Bacteroidaceae > Phocaeicola > Phocaeicola salanitronis. Next base: position 3,491,090 of record NC_015164.1, read on the forward strand.
CTCCGGGCACGGATATGGAGACCGCATCGGAAATTCTTCAGAGAAACAAAATCGAGAAATTGCCGGTGGTAGACGAGAACGGCAAGCTGATCGGACTGATTACCTATAAGGACATCACGAAGGCGAAGGACAAACCGATGGCTTGCAAGGACTCGAAAGGCCGTTTGCGTGTAGCTGCGGGCGTAGGGGTGACCAATGACACCCTTCAGCGTATGGAAGCTTTGGTAAAGGCGGGTGCCGATGCCATTGTGATTGATACAGCCCATGGCCATTCGAAATACGTGATTGAAAAGCTGAAGGAAGCCAAGAAGGCGTTCCCCGATATTGACATTGTCGTAGGAAACATCGCTACGGGCGAGGCCGCTAAAGCCTTGGTAGAAGCTGGTGCCGATGCTGTAAAAGTAGGTATCGGTCCGGGGTCTATCTGTACGACCCGTGTGGTAGCGGGAGTCGGCGTACCTCAGTTAAGTGCCGTTTACGATGTAGCGAAGGCGTTGGAAGGTACAGGCGTGCCTTTGATTGCAGACGGTGGCTTGCGCTATTCGGGCGATATCGTGAAGGCTTTGGCAGCTGGCGGATACAGTGTGATGATTGGTTCGCTGGTAGCGGGTACCGAAGAGTCGCCGGGTGATACGATTATCTTCAATGGACGTAAGTTTAAGTCTTATCGTGGTATGGGTTCGCTGGAAGCCATGGAAAACGGCTCGAAAGACCGTTACTTCCAAAGCACGACAACCGATGTGAAGAAGTTGGTTCCGGAAGGCATTTCGGGACGTGTTCCTTACAAAGGTACCTTGTATGAAGTGATTTACCAGCTGGTTGGCGGTTTGCGTTCGGGTATGGGGTATTGCGGTGCCCATAACATTATGGAATTGCACAACGCGAAGTTTACCCGTATCACCAATGCCGGTGTATTGGAAAGCCATCCGCACGATGTGACCATCACGAGCGAGGCTCCTAATTATAGCCGTCCGGTATAAGGATAAGATGAATCTGATTATACTTTGTCATTCTGAGTACCTGCTTCCCATGAAGCAGGGTCATTCAGAATGACAATGTTTTTATAAATCGTATAAAGCATGGACCGATTCCGATACCTTCTTTTTTCCGTTTTCCCCTTATTTTTCATTTCGGGCGCTTATGCCGGTAATATGGATGAAGACCTGATGCGGTTGAAAGTCGCTGATGCCGAGCGTTGCGGATGGGATACACTTCCGAAGTTCCGGCATTATTGCAGGGCGATGGAAGGAAAGGTGTGGAAGGAGTTGATGGTGGATGCCGGCGGGATGGATTCTTTGCTTCATGCATTGTATCGGGAAAGCGTGGAGCGGTATTCGGTGAAAGGTTGGGTAAAGCTGGAAGAGATTTCGGTACGTCTTTCCCAGCATGCTGCGAAAAGGGAAGTGGCAGAAGCATGCCAGAGGATGGATTCTATTTATGCGTGTTTGCAACAGGGGGGGTCTTTTGATGCGTTTATAAAAGAGCATACGGTGCCTGTATGGCGTCCCGTAGCCGGGTTGTTGCAAGAATTTTCCTCTCGGCTGGAGCGGCTGGAGAAAGGAACTTATACCACACCGTTTTTGTCTCCGTTAGGTGTACATATCATCCGGTTGGCAGACCGTAAACCGGCGGTGAGTTATGAAGAGGCGTATCCTTATCTGAGCATTTATGCAGAGCGGTTGGGAAGACGTAACCCGGCGTTAAAGCAAGGCTTGTATGCCCAGTGGGCGGCAGGACATGTGGAGGATGGTTTTCTGGAGAAACGCTTGCGGGAGGTCAAAGACCGTTTGCTGGTTGAGTGGTGGGATCGCCGTCATCCGTTGCCTGTTCCTGATGAACGCGATTTGGAAACTTATTTTGAAGCGCATAAAGGGGAGTATGCATGGGAGTTTCCGCATTATAAAGGGGCGGTTATCCGGTGTCAGAACAAGAAAATGGCTTCGCGTATCCGTAAATGCTTGAAGAAACTTCCGCAAGCCCAATGGGAAGAGGCATTTCGGATTTGGAAAGAAGCAAATCCCGAAGCGGATGCCGTGATAGAAGTAGGCTTGTTTCAGATAGGAAAGAATGCGTATGTGGATAAATTGGCATTCGAATGCGGAGAGTTTCCGCATGATGTCCGTTATCCGTATGTGTGCGTAATGGGCAAGCGTTTGAAGAAAGGTCCGGAAGATTTTAGGGATGTGCGGAAACAGGTAGAGAAGGATTATTACCGGGTGCAGATTATGGAACAAATCGGAAAATCAAGGCAGGAAAGTCTGAAATTATCCGGTATGACATATAAAAACCGTTAATTGTAGCGGTAGTAATTAATTAATGATGTATCTTCGTTCGCCAATTCAGACGAAAACGCTCCATGGATAAACTGATTATCTTGCTTATGGGATTGCTCCTTTTGAACGGATGTACGCATTCGGTCAACCATCAAGGGAAAACTCCGTTGGTGGAGGTTGATGATGCTTTCTTGTATAAAGAAGATGTGGATGCGGCTTTGCCGGTAGGCATTCACGGTAAGGATAGCATGCGGTTTGCCGAAGAATATATCCGGAATTGGGTAGAGGACGTGTTGCTTTACGGGAAAGCGGAAGGCAATATTCCGGATAATGAAAAGATAGACCGTCAGGTGGAGGCATACCGGCGCGCATTGATTATGCATACGTATCAGGAAGAATTGGTAAGGCAGAAGTTGGGGAACGAGGTGACAGAGGCGGAGATAGCGGCTTATTACCAGTCGCATGCCGGACAATTTCAGGCGGAACAGCCTTATATACAGGGATTGTTCGTGAAAGTTCCGCTTCAGACACGGAACCTGAACCGTGTGCGGAATTTGTATAAACAGAATACGCAAGACGCTATCGACGGGCTGGAGAAATTCAGCATCGCCCATGCCGTGAGTTATGATTACTTTTACGACCGTTGGCGTCCGGTATCGGAGTTTGTGTCGAAGCTGCCGTTGGAGGCTTTGGAAACAGACGCGGATTATTTGAGGCGGAATAAGGATGTAGAAGTACGTGATACGGCATATTGCTATTTCCTGCATGTGGAACGGTTTTTGCCTAAAGGTGACCCGCTTCCGCTGGAATATGCAAAAAATGAAATTAGGGAAATGATAATCAATCTGAAGCGTGTAGAATTTATCAATCAAATGAAACGTGATTTGTATAGAGAGGCTTCAGAGAATAATGATATAATTTATTATAAACCGGACAATGAGTAAGTTTAGATTGATGAAATGTTATGTATGCCTGCTTCTTTCGCTGGCAGGAGTGTCCGTTTTTGCTCAGGACAATGTCATCGATGAAGTGGTTTGGGTGGTAGGCGATGAAGCCATCTTGAAGTCGGATGTAGAAAACGAGCGGTTGAATGCACAATATGAGAACCGGCATTTCGATGGTGACCCTTATTGTGTGATACCTGAAGAACTGGCGGTACAGAAGCTTTTTCTGCATCAGGCAGAACTGGATAGTATCATCGTTTCCGATCAGGAGGTGATTCAGCAGGTAGAACAACGGATTTCGTGGCTGACCGAACAGATTGGTTCCAGGGAGAAAATGGAAGAATATTATAATAAGACCTATACGCAGATACGCGAGATGTTGCGTGAAAACATCCGTGACGGATTGACGGTACAGCAGATGCAACAGGAAATTGTAGGGGACATTAAGCTGACTCCGGCTGAGGTGCGCAATTATTTCAATAAATTGCCACAAGACAGCATCCCGTTTGTGCCCACGCAAGTGGAGGTGCAGATTATAACGCAAGAACCTAAGATTCCGGAAACGGAAATAGAACGGGTGAAGGCGCAATTGCGTGAATATGCCGACCGTGTGAACAAGGGCGAGACTTCTTTCTCTACATTAGCCCGTTTTTATTCGGAAGATCCCGGAACGGCACGCCGAGGAGGTGAAGGCGGATTTACGGGACGGGGCGAATTGGTTCCGGAGTTTGCCAATGTGGTGTTTAATCTGACAGATACGAAGAAAGTTTCCAAAGTGTTTGAAACGGAATTCGGCTTCCATATCGCCCAATTGATAGAAAAGCGGGGCGACCGTGTAAACTACCGCCATATCTTGTTGCGTCCGAAAGTAGACCAGAAAGCCATTGATGCTTCATTGGCGCGTTTGGATTCGATAGCCGATGATATCCGGAAAGAGAAGTTTTCTTTCGACGATGCGGCTACATGGATTTCGCAAGATAAGGATACGCGCAACAATCACGGATTACTTGCCAATCCCCAGTCGAACACTTCCCGTTTCGAGATGCAACAGTTGGCAGGCTTAATCTCGCAGGATGTGGCAAAGGTGGTAGAAGGCATGCAAATCGGCGAGATTTCGAAACCTTTTACGATGATTAATTCGAAAGGGAAACAAGTCTGTGCCATTGTAAAGTTGAAGAACCGGATTGACGGGCATAAGGCTACTATTACAGAAGATTACCAGCGTTTGAAGAGTATGGTGACCGCCAAGCGAAGCGAAGAGAAACTTCAGAAATGGATTGTAGACAAGCAGAAGAATACGTATGTACGCATCAATCCTAACTGGCGGAAATGTGATTTCAAATATCCGGGATGGATTAAACAATGATACGGCTACGTAAATGATGCAGAAAGGAAGAAATAAAAGACATACGTTCAACGGGCATAGGGCACTCTTGGTGTGTGCCTTATGCCTTTTCGGCTTTTGTCTGTTGGCGCAGAAACCGGTTCAGAAGCAAGCTATTTCTCATGCGAATGATTCGGTGTCTCAAAAACAGCCGGAGCCTAAGAAGCAGCAGGCTAAAAGCAAGGTGTACCTGATTCATTCGGACGTGTTGCGTAAAGATTCCCGTCACCCCGATGCACAAGTGGTGGTGGGTAATGTCGTATTCCGTCACGATAGTGTGTACATGTATTGCGACAGCGCATACTATTATGACCAAATTAGTTCGTTCGAAGCGTTCAGTAATGTGAAGATGAATCAGGGCGATACGCTTTTCCTGTATGGCGACAGGTTGTATTATGACGGGAATACGCAGATAGCCGAAGTGCGGATGAATGTGCGGATGGAAAACCGGAACACTACGTTGTTGACGGATAGCCTGAATTATGACCGGGTGTATAACCTGGGCTATTATTTCGACGGGGGAACCTTGATGGATGAGCAGAACGTATTGACTTCGGACTGGGGGCAATACAGTCCGAGCACCAAACAATCGGTATTCAATTACGATGTCCAGTTGGTCAACCCGCAATTTACCCTTACTTCAGATACATTGGAATACAATACTGCGACTAAAATTGCGAATATTGTAGGGCCTTCGGATATCGATAGTGACGAGAATCACATTTATTCGGAACTGGGCACGTATAATACCGTTACGGGGAAGGCTTATTTGTATAACCGCTCGGTGCTGACCAATGACGGGAAACAGTTGACCGGAGATACGCTTTATTATGACCGCGATGCAGGTACAGGCGAAGCTTTCCGCAATATGGTGATGACTGACACCGTCAACAAGAACATGATGACGGGCGAATATGGTTTTTATAACGAGAAAACCAAGTTTGCGTTTGCTACCGATAAGGCAGTAGGCATCGATTATTCGCAGGGGGATAGCTTGTTCTTGCATGGAGACACTTTGATGATGCGTACCTTTTATTTAGATACCGATACGATGTTCCGTGAAATGCAGGCTTTTCATAAGGTGCGCTTCTACCGTACCGATGTGCAAGGAGTGGCGGACTCGTTGGTGTTTTCTTCCAAAGACAGTTGCCTGACGATGTATCGGGACCCGATTCTTTGGAACGAGAACCAGCAGTTGGTAGGTGAGAAGATTTGCATTTACATGAATGACAGTACCATCGATTGGGCACATATCATTAATCAGGCTTTGTCGGTAGAGGAACTGGATTCTACGATGTATAATCAGGTGACGGGAAAAGAAATGAAGGCTTATTTCCGGGGCGGAGAGATGCATAAGACCGAAGTAATCGGGTCGGTGCGTCTGGTTTATTATCCCATGGATTCGGACAGCACCCTGATTGGGATGAATGTGTCTGAAACCAGCAAGCTGGAAGTGTATCTGGAGAACCGGAAAATCGAACGGATGGTAATGAGTCCGCAATCGAACGGGACGTTGTATCCCATGCTCCAGATACCTAAGGGGAAAGATAAATTAGATAACTTTGTATGGTTCGATTATATACGTCCGTTGAATAAGGAAGATATATTCGACTGGCGGGAGAAAAAGGCGGAAGACCAGTTGAAGAAGAATGTCCGCGGACCGGTAGAATTGCCTAATCAGCATTTGTTTGAAAATAAAAAGGAGGAATAGCGTATGGGACTGTTTACGATGAGGAAGCCGCGCGCGTATCACCACGAATACATTTATGTGGATGAACGGAAAGAAAAGTTGCAGAAGGTGGAAGAAAATGCCAAGCGTGATTTAGGCATGCTTCCTCCGAAAGAATTTTCGCCCGAAGACATTCGGGGAAAGTTTATCGAGGGAACAACTCACTTAAAGCGCAGGAAAGAAAGCGGACGCAAACCGCTGAGTTATGGAGCGCTTTTCGTGGGCATCGTCGTGTTGCTTTTTATTTTGCATTATTTGGTTACAGGTGAGTTTTCGTTTTAAGAGAGAGGTGCATTATGAGTGATGTGATACGTTTGTTGCCGGATTCCGTAGCCAATCAGATTGCGGCGGGCGAAGTGATACAACGCCCTGCGTCCGTTGTGAAAGAGTTGGTGGAGAATGCGGTAGATGCAGGTGCACATCAAATTGATGTGCTGGTTACAGATGCCGGAAAGACATGCATTCAGGTGATTGATGATGGCAAAGGCATGTCGGAGACGGATGCGCGTTTGGCTTTCGAACGTCATGCGACATCGAAAATACGTGAAGCGTCTGATTTATTTGCCCTTCATACGATGGGGTTCCGGGGAGAAGCGTTGGCGTCGATTGCAGCAGTGGCTCAGGTAGAGTTACGCACGTGTCAGGAAGGAGAGGCGTTAGGCACCCGGCTGCTGATAGCCGGCTCGAAAGTAGAAGAGCAGGAGGCGGTGGCATGTCCGTGCGGAAGCAATTTCAGCGTGAAGAACTTGTTTTATAATGTGCCGGCCCGCCGTAAGTTCTTGAAATCGAACCAGACGGAGCTGAGTAATATCTTGGCGGAATTCGAGCGTATCGCTTTGGTGAATCCGGACATTTCTTTTACACTTTATCATAATGGGACGGAAATGTTGAACTTGCCGGCTATCCAGTTGAGGCAGCGAATCATGGGCGTCTTTGGTAAAAAACTGAACCAGGAATTGCTTTCCATGGATGTCACAACCAGCATGATACGGATGCATGGATTTATCGGAAAGCCTGAAACAGCCCGCAAGAAAGGGGTGCGCCAGTTTTTCTTTGTCAATGGGAGGTATATGCGTCATCCTTATTTTCATAAGGCTATAGCTGAGGCTTACGAACGCTTGGTGCCGGTGGGCGAGCAAGTTTCTTATTTTATTTATTTTGAAGTTGACCCTGCCCATATCGATGTAAATATCCATCCGACCAAAACTGAAATCAAGTTCGAGAATGAACAGGCTATCTGGCAGATTCTTTCTGCGGCGGTAAAAGAGACATTGGGACGTTTTAATGCGGTTCCTTCCATTGACTTTGATACGGAAGGCATGCCCGATATTCCGGCTTTTGAGTCGTCAAGGCAAGGACGCGTTACGCCTCCTTCCGCTTCTTACGACCCTTCGTACAATCCGTTTCATGTTTCTTCTTCGGTTCCTCCTTCTTCTTATTCGGCAGCATCTTCGTTTCGGAAACCGACTGATTGGGAACCTCTTTTCGACGGATTAGAGCGGAAAACGCCTGTAGAGCCGGAAGCAGAGGAAATGCCTCCCGAAGAGCCTACGCTTTATGATGCCCATCCGGAAGAAACGGTAAAGGAGATTACCACTCAGCACTATCAGTACAAAGGAAGCTACATCCTTACTTCCGTGAAGTCGGGATTGATGATAATCAACCAGCAACGGGCGCATGTCCGTATCTTATATGACCGGTATATGCGTCAGATAGCCGACAAGCGCCATGTTTCCCAGCGTCTGCTTTTCCCGGAAATGGTGCATTTCTCGGCTTCGGAAATTCCGGTGTTGGAGGAGATAAAGGATGATTTGCTGGCTTTAGGTTTCGATTTGAGCAATTTGGGCGGAGGTTCTTATGCCATTAATGGGGTGCCTGCAGGCATTGAAGGGCTGAATCCGGAGCGTTTAGTGACCGATTTGGTGCAGACAGCTATCGAAAAGGGAGTGCATGTAAAGGAAGAAGTACAGTCGCTGTTGGCTCTTTCGTTGGCAAAGGCTTCGGCAATTGTTCCGGGGCAAGTGCTGACGTCCGAAGAAATGAACAACTTGGTGGATGGGCTTTTCGCCGTTTCTACACCGAATTATACTCCCGATGGAAAGATTGTGCTTGCCGTAGTCAAAGAGGAAGACATTGAAAAGCTTTTTAAGAATTGATAAAATGAATGTCTGCCAACACCACGTAAGGGCGTATGCGATACGCCCCTACAGTTTATTGGAGGAAATGGGATATTCATTATTGATAATTGTCAATTTAGAAGACTGAAAGGTATCTTTCTCCTGTGTCAGGCAGCAAGGCTACGATGTTTTTCCCTGCGTAATCCGCATCTGATGCAAGTTGCAGGGCAGCGTATGCGGCTGCGCCTGAGGATATGCCTGCCAGCAGCCCTTCTGTAGCCGCCAGTTCTTTTTCCATGTGGAGCGCATCCTCGTCTTTTACCCGGATGATACGGTCTGCTATGTCCGTGTCGTAAGTTTTGGGAATAAATCCGGCTCCGATGCCTTGAATGCGGTGCGAACCTGCTTTCCCGCCTGACAAGACGGCTGAGGCATCCGGTTCCACTGCGATGATTTCTATCTGCGGATTATGTGCTTTCAGTCCTTTTCCTACACCGCTTAAGGTACCTCCTGTACCTACGCCGGCAATAAATACATCTATTTTCCCGTCGGTGTCTTTCCATATTTCTTCTGCTGTGGTCCGGATATGGGCAGCAGGATTAGCCGGATTCTCGAATTGCTTCAGAATGATGGCACCGGGAATTTCCTGTTGCAGCTCGTTGGCTTTACGGATAGCTCCGTTCATTCCTTCGCTTCCGGGTGTCAATACAAGTTGGGCACCCATGGCTTTCAGCAGCATCCGCCGCTCTACGCTCATGGTTTCCGGCATGGTCAGAATGGTTTTATATCCTTTAATGGCAGCAATCCATGCCATGCCTACTCCTGTATTTCCACTGGTTGGTTCAATCAGGGTTGCTCCGGGCTGTAGAAGCCCTTTTTGTTCCGCATCTTCTATCATGGCAAGGGCTATACGGTCTTTTACGCTTCCGCCGGGATTGAAATATTCCAGTTTTGCCAGTATGGAAGCCTTGGTGTGGTATTTTTCACTCAAACGGTTCAGTTTCAGGAGCGGAGTGTTGCCGATGAGTTCGGTCAGTTGCTGGTAAATTCGTGCCATAATCTTACTAATTGATGTCTTATAAAACAAAAAAAGAGAAAACTTTCGTTTCCCCTTGCTGCTGTTGCGGAGGCCTGACTCGAACAGACGACCTTTGGGTTATGAGCCCAACGAGCTACCAACTGCTCCACTCCGCGATATTGATTTGAACTTGTTGCGGAGGCCTGACTCGAACAGACGACCTTTGGGTTATGAGCCCAACGAGCTACCAACTGCTCCACTCCGCGATGTTAATCCTTAATTTCCTAAATCGACTGCAAAGGTACGGGTTTAGTTTTAAATATGCAAATAATTTGCCGTTTTTTTTGCGACAATGAGCCAATGCCATGCAAACTCCGGTTGCGTGAGGCATAACTTATACGCTGAAAATTTGTGTAGTCGGAAGAAAAACCGTACTTTTGCACACACCATTTGATGTTGTGCAATAGAAGTAGATACGATGACCGTACAGAAGACCAAAGCAAAATTAGTGGATGTAGCCCGCCAACTCTTTGCTAAGAAAGGGGTGGATGCTACGACAATGAATGATATTGCCGTGGCTTCGAAAAAAGGAAGGCGTACACTCTATACTTATTTCAAGAGCAAAGAGCAGATTTATATGGCTGTAGTCGAATCGGAATTGGAGATGCTTTCCGATACGATGGAAAGAGTTGCACAAAAGAACATTCCTCCCGATGAAAAGATTCTGGAATTGATTTCCACCCATTTGGATATTGTAAAGCTGGCGGTGTACCGTAACGGTACGCTGCGTGCCAATTTCTTCCGTGATATATGGCGTGTAGAAGCCATGCGCAAGCATTTCGATCAGAATGAGATGAAATTGTTTCGGGAGGTTCTGAAGGAGGGAAAAGAACAGGGCTTGTTTGATATCGACAATATAGAGATTACTGCAGACATTCTGCATTATTGCATTAAAGGGATTGAGGTGCCTTATATACGCGGACAGATAGGAGAAGACCTTGACGATGAAATAGGTTGGCGTTACGTAGCAAAGATTGTCTACGGGGCATTGGGAAGAAAGGAGTAAAACAATATGGGCTGCTGAAATTCCCAAGAAAGAGCCTAAGCCTAAAAAAACTCAATAACTTATAAACTGAAAAACGAAAGAACTTAAAAGCTAAATAACTTAAAGATTATGGGATTATTAACAGGAAAAACAGCGATTATTACGGGTGCTGCCCGTGGTATCGGTAAAGCGATTGCGTTGAAGTTTGCCGCAGAAGGTGCAAACATCGCATTTACAGATTTGGTGATAGACGAAAACGGAAAGAAGACAGAAGAAGAAATTGCCGCTTTGGGTGTAAAGGCTAAAGGCTATGCTTCGAATGCTGCCAGCTTCGAAGATACCGCAAAGGTCGTAGAGCAGATTCATGCCGATTTCGGTTCTATCGATATCTTGGTGAACAATGCCGGAATCACCAAAGACGGGCTGATGATGCGTATGAGCGAAGGGCAATGGGATGCCGTTATCAATGTGAACTTGAAGTCGGCTTTCAACTTTATTCATGCTTGTACACCGATTATGATGCGCCAGCGGAGCGGAAACATCATCAACATGGCTTCGGTGGTAGGCGTACACGGTAATGCCGGACAATGCAACTATGCTGCATCAAAAGCCGGACTGATAGCATTGGCAAAATCAATAGCTCAGGAATTAGGCTCTCGTGGCATCCGTGCCAACGCGATTGCTCCGGGCTTCATCATTACCGATATGACAGCTCAGTTGTCCGACGAAGTGAAAGCGGAGTGGAACAAGCGCATTCCGTTGCGTCGTGGCGGTACGCCTGAAGATGTGGCGAATATCGCTTTGTTCTTGGCTTCAGACATGTCTTCTTACGTATCCGGTCAGGTGATTCAGGTAGATGGCGGTATGAATATGTAATTTGCGTTGCCTGGGCGTATGACTATCGTATACGAAGACAATCATATTATTATCGTCAATAAGACTGCTTCCGAAATCGTACAGGGCGACAAGACGGGCGACACGCCTCTTTCGGAAATGTTGAAACAATACATCAAAGAGGCGTATGCCAAGCCCGGAAACGTGTTTCTGGGCGTTACCCACCGTCTGGACCGTCCGGTCAGTGGATTGGTGGTTTTTGCCAAGACCAGCAAAGCATTGTCACGCCTGAACGATATGTTCCGCAACGGTGAAGTAAGGAAGACCTATTGGGCGATTGTAAAGCAATGCCCTCCTGCCGAAGAAGGCGAGTTGGTCCATTACCTGGTGCGTAACGAAAAGCAAAACAAGTCGTATGCTTACGACCGGGAAGTGAAGGACTCGAAGAAAGCCGTTTTGCATTATAAATTGATTGACCGTTCGGAAAACTATTATTTGGTGGAAGTTGACTTGAAGACCGGGCGTCATCATCAGATACGCTGCCAGTTGGCAAAGGCAGGATGTCCGATAAAAGGAGACTTGAAGTATGGTTTTCCGCGTTCCAACCCTGATGGGAGCATTTGTTTGCATGCACGGACGGTGAGTTTCATTCATCCGGTTTCGAAAAAGCTGATAGAAGTTACAGCTCCGCTGCCCGAAGGGAATCTGTGGAAAGCATTCCAGACGATTGGATGAAAGTAAAAAGAGGACGCTTCACAGCGTCCTCTTTTTGTATTAACACATAGGCATCTTCATTTTATCAAAACTAATAATTCAATCTTGAATATTATTTTTGACTTAAATTTCTTATGGGGTTGGGTTTGTAGTTTAGTTAATGTTCCGTTTAGTAGTTTTTATGTATCGTTTCAATTCTCTATAATTATACATGCAAATAGTGTGCCAAGAGGCGATGGGTTTGTAAGACATTGATTTTGAATGCGTATGTGTTTTTTCGTGTAGACGCTGGAACGGGAACGGGTGGGGAATGTCGCGACAACGGTGTGGAATTATTCCACGCTTTCCCCGTTTATGTTATACAGTTTCATCTTATTGTATAGTGTTTTGCGGTCGATTCCTAATAGCTGGGCAGCTTTGGTCTTGTTGTATCCGGTGCGGTGAAGCGCGTGCTGGATGCGCTGCTTTTCCAGGCCTTCATCGTGCAGGTTAAACGATTCGGAAGCAGGTGCGGAAGGGGAGGTGAGGATTTCTTCACCCAGTTCGTTCAGGGTAATAAAATCGCCTTGGGCAAGCAGGGTTGCCCGTTTCACGGTATTTTTCAGCTGGCGCAAGTTGCCGGGCCATGTGTAGCGTTGAAGGGCTTTGCTGGCTTCTGCGTCAAATCCAATCAGGTTTCTTTCCAGTTCGCGGTTTGCCTGGTCCAGAAAGAAATTAGCGAAAAGCAGGATGTCTTCGGGACGTTCTTTTAGGTCGGGCATGCGCAGCGTAAATTCGTTGATGCGGTGATACAGGTCTTCGCGGAAGGTTCCTTTGGCAATCCCTTCTTTCAGGTTTTCGTTGGTGGCGCAGAGCAGGCGGACGTCCACTTCGATTTCCTTGGTCGACCCGATGCGGCGGATGCGCCGTTCTTGCAGGGCACGCAACAGCTGGACTTGTACCTCATATCCCAAGTTCCCTATTTCGTCCAGAAAAAGTGTGCCTCCGTTGGCTTCTTCGAATGCGCCGGTCTTGTCAGCCAAGGCACCGGTAAACGAGCCTTTGATGTGCCCGAAGAATTCGGAGGCAGCCAGTTCTTTCGGTATCGAGCCGCAGTCGATGGCAATAAAAGGTTTTCCGTTCCGCTTGCTAAGCTCATGGATGCGGTGGGCTACATACTCTTTTCCTGTTCCGCTCGAACCGGTAATCAGCACCGACATTTGGGTGGGGGCTACCAGCCGCACATAGTTGAACAGTTGGTGCGCGGCTTCGCTTTCTCCTTCCAGAAAGTTTTGCGTGAAGGGTGTAGATGTTTTTTCCTGCAAGTCAGCAGCCGGTATTTCGGGTTTCCCGATATTTTCCTTTATCTTGTTCAGCAGTTCGTCAGGGTGGATAGGTTTGGCGATGTAGTCGCTTGCCCCGTGTTTCATGGCTTGTACGGCACTTTGTATCTCGGCATAGCTGGTCATGATAATAAAAGGAGTATGGCAGGACTGTTCACGGAGCCATGTCAGCAGGTGAATGCCGTCTTGGTCGGGCAGGCGTAAGTCCGATAAGATCAAGTCATACGTATGTTCGGCAAGCAGCTTACGGGCACGTGTGTTGGCACTTGCCGTATCTACCTGGAACCCTTTTTTCGTCAGCCATGTTTTCATCATGGTAGAGAACACCAAATCATCTTCAACAATCAATATAGAAGAAGCCATACCTTACATTATCCGGTTTGCGTTTACAAAATAAAGATACCTTTCCCTTGCTTTCCGTAGCAATTGAGGCAAAGATACTATTTTTTCGGAAAGAATGCTTCGATTTCTCATGTTTTTCGTCAAATAGTTAGTTACATATACAAGATTCGCAGGCTTTGCTTGTATGCTCCATGCCGGCGGAAAACGCGGGCATCCGCATCGTGTGACATGACCGCCTGATTTGCCCGGAACGGCTGCCCGCTTCAGCCTGCACGGGCAGTCGTGTTTCTCAATGGATACGGTTATGCTTTCTTTCCTCATCGGTTGGATAATTGGTTGGAAAAACGTATCTTTGTATCACTTCTAAAAGACGATGCGTATGAAACCCCTTGAACCACGAAAGTATCCGGTCGGAATTCAGGTATTCTCGATGATACGTAATGAACACTACCTGTATGTCGACAAGACGGAATACGTCTACCGCATGACACATGCCAACAGCAAGTATATGTTCCTGAGCCGTCCCAGACGTTTCGGGAAGTCGCTGCTCACCGATACGCTGCAATGCTATTTCGAAGGGAGGAAAGAACTCTTCGAAGGGCTTGCTATTGAGAAGTTAGAAACGGAGTGGACGGAATACCCTGTGCTGCACTTCGACATGAGTACGGCAAAGAATTTGAATAAAGAAGGACTGGAGGGCGAATTGAACCTGAAACTGAAGGCATACGAAAAGATATATGGGTATGACGAAGCAGAAACAGAAGTAAACCAGCGCCTGCAAGGCTTGATAGAACGGGCTTACCGGCAGACAGGCAAAGAAGTCGTGGTGCTGATAGACGAATACGACGCGCCTTTGCTGGACGTGATGCACGAGGACGAGAACCTGCCCAAGCTGCGCAACGTGATGCGCAACTTCTACAGTCCCCTCAAGGCATGCGGCAAATACCTGCGTTACGTGTTCCTGACAGGCATCACCAAGTTCTCGCAACTCAGCATCTTCAGCGAGCTGAACAACATCGAGAACATCAGCATGGATACGGCATACGCGGCGATTTGCGGCATCACCGAAGAAGAAATGCGCACCCAGATGGACATAGACATGGAATTGCTGGCAGACAAGTTAGGAACAGGAAAGGAAGAGGCCATGGAACGGCTGAAGGAAAACTATGACGGCTATCACTTCGCATGGCCCTCGCCCGATGTCTATAACCCCTACAGTCTGTTGGGAGCACTGAACAAAGGCAAACTGGAATCGTTCTGGTTCGGAAGCGGAACGCCCACCTACCTGATAGAAATGCTCAACAAGTACCAGATTATTCCGCAGGCTATAGGCGGAAGACAATGCGAAGCCAGCGATTTCGATGCGCCTACCGAGCGTATGACCGACATCACGCCCCTGCTTTATCAAAGTGGATACCTCACCATCAAGGACTATTCTCCTTTCTCGGAGCTGTACCTGCTGGACATTCCTAACAAAGAAGTGCGCATCGGGCTGATGAAAAGCCTGCTTGCCAACTACGTGAAGCGTCCTGCCGAGCTGAGGACGCTGGTAGGGCAAATGGCGGAACGTATCCACTTCGATGACATGGACGGGGCGTTGAGGCTGATGCAGACGGTGCTTTCCACCGTTCCCTATTGCGAGAATACCCGCTACGAAGGGCATTACCAGCAGATGCTGTACCTGATTTTCACTCTGCTTGGAAACTTTTCGGATGTAGAGGTACGCACGCCCACTGGAAGGGTAGACGTGGTGATGCGCACACACTCCACCTTATATATAATAGAGCTGAAGCTGGACAAAAGCGCGGCTGAAGCCCTCCGTCAGATAGACTTGAAGCAATATCCCGAAAGGTTTGCCCTCTGCGGACTGCCCGTAGTAAAGGTTGGAATCAATTTCGACACCGAACGGCACACGCTGGAAAGCTGGGAAATAAACATGGAACACAGATGACACAGGCGATTATTTTAAAAGGAACGCAAAGACGCAGAAACGCAGCGTTTTATTTTAGAGAGCAAAGCGCACAGAGAAGGACGTTTGGTTCCGTGACCTTTGCTTTCTCTAAATTTTTCCTCTGCGGCTTTGCGCCTCTGCGTTCAACATAAAGAATCACAAATGATTCAGTGTAAAATAATAACACTAAAAGACGATGCGTATGAAACCCCTTGAACCACGAAAGTATCCGGTCGGAATTCAGGTATTCTCGATGATACGTAACGAAAACTACCTGTATGTCGACAAGACGGAATACGTCTACCGCATGACACATGCCAACAGCAAGTATATGTTCCTGAGCCGTCCCAGACGTTTCGGGAAGTCGCTGCTTACCGATACGCTGCAATGTTATTTCGAAGGGAGGAAAGAACTCTTCGAAGGGCTTGCTATTGAGAAGCTGGAAACGGAGTGGACGGAATATCCCGTGTTGCACTTCGACATGAGCATGGGCAAGCATCTGGACGAAAAAGCGTTGATAAGGTATCTGCAAAGTATCCTGCAAGACAATGAAATCCGCCAAGGCACTCAGGCACGGGAAACAGAAGACGTGAATGTCCGTCTTAAGGATTTGATAATGGACACGTATGCCAAATATAACAAAGAAGTCGTGGTGCTGATAGACGAATACGACGCGCCTTTGCTGGACGTGATGCACGAGGAAGAAGAGCTTCCCAAGCTGCGCAACGTGATGCGTAACTTCTACAGCCCTCTCAAGGCATGTGGCAAGTATCTGCGCTATGTGTTCCTGACCGGCATCACCAAGTTCTCGCAGCTCAGTATCTTCAGTGAGTTGAACAACATACAGAACATCAGCATGTTGCCTGAATACGCGGCGGTTTGCGGCATCACCGAAGAAGAGATGCGCACCCAAATGAACATAGATATGGAGTTGCTGGCAGACAAGTTGGGGACAGGAAAGGAAGAGGCCATGGAACGGCTGAAGGAAAACTATGACGGCTATCACTTCGCATGGCCCTCGCCCGACATCTATAATCCCTATAGTTTGTTAGGGGCACTGAATGAAGGGCGGCTGGCGTCTTATTGGTTCGGAAGCGGAACGCCCACCTACCTGATAGAAATGCTCAACAAGTACCAGATTATTCCGCAGGCAATAGGCGGAAGGCAATGCGAAGCCAGCGATTTCGATGCTCCTACCGAGCGCATGACCGACATCACGCCCCTGCTCTACCAAAGCGGATACCTCACCATCAAGGACTATTCTCCTTTCTCGGAGCTGTACCTGCTGGACATTCCTAACAAAGAAGTGCGCATCGGGCTGATGAAAAGCCTGCTCGCCAACTACGTGAAGCGTCCTGCCGAGTTGAGGACGCTGGTAGGGCAAATGGCGGAACGCATCCACTTCGATGACATGGACGGGGCGTTGAGGCTGATGCAGACGGTGCTTTCCACCGTTCCCTATTGCGAGAATACCCGCTACGAAGGGCACTACCAGCAGATGCTGTACCTGATTTTCACCTTACTGGGAAACTTTTCGGATGTAGAGGTACGCACGCCCACTGGAAGGGTAGACGTGGTGATGCGCACGCACTCCACCTTATATATAATAGAGCTGAAGCTGGACAAAAGCGCGGCTGAAGCCCTCCGTCAGATAGACTTGAAGCAATATCCCGAAAGGTTTGCCCTCTGCGGGCTGCCCATTGTGAAGGTCGGAATCAACTTCGATACCGAAAGGCACACGCTGGAAAGCTGGGAAATAAGAACGGGGCAGGGATAATCTAATATGAATATCCGCAACCAACTCCTGTAGGGGCGTATCGCATACGCCCTGAAAACATCCATGTGGATTAGTTGACGCATTCGGGCGTATGCGATACGCCCCTACAGGAGATGTTTGCGGATTTCAAAAAAATACATATCTTCCGATGGGTTGTATATGCAAAAAAGGCGGAGACCGCTTTTGCCGTCCCCGCCTCTTTCAGGTTAGTTTGTTATTTGACTTATGGATCAATCTTTAGGTTATCTGTATTTTTCCCAATAAGACCTTGTGTCGTATTCGACATCAATTTGATCTCCCGTCAATGCTGCATCCCGATAGTGTAGAGTAATGATGAAAGGAGGTGTTGTCGTGTATGAATACGAATCGTTTCCGTTTTTAAATAATTCGTATGTATGGATATAGACTGTTTTGCTTTCTCCAGCATTTAAGGTTATATTACTTAAGGGAGGATTATTCAGGTAAGTATTCGCAGAATAAATCTTAACTGATTTACGGTAAGGAGGGTATTTCCCATCATTTTCAGTCAAATAAAAATCGCTTGATTTTAATGTTTGATTATAACTGCTATGTAACGTTACTTCCATGAGCATAGTACCAGTAGTGTGCATGGTATATCCTGCGTCCATGCTTCCGCTTTCTGCATCTACGTAACGAATATCAAGCAATTCACCTCCTAAATCGTAGCTAAGTCGATACCAATCTGCACTAAACCATAATTTGCACTTCTTGATTGCACTTCATTTATTTGATTATCAAATTCTTCTTGTTGGCAAGCTGTTAAAATGAATATGGATAGCAAGATAAAAATTGTATTTTTCATAAGTTGATTTTTTTAAGTTATAGGAAAGAAAGGAGGAAGCTAATTCCTCCTTTCTGAAACATTATGCTTATAAATTAATATCCCGGATTCTGCAGAGCTTTCTTTTCATCATCAGACAAAGGTTCATTATTATCATCAGTTAAACCATCAAGGAATGTCTGCGGAATAGGGCGCAAGTTATGATAATCTTGAATATATAATACCTCTGGGTTAAAAAGTTTGGCACGTTTAATAAGTGTGTTTGTACGGCTCAATTCATCCCAACGATCCCATTCGCCTAATAATTCACGAGTGCGTTCATTTAAAATGAAATTGATTTTACCCTCTAACGTACTGGCATTTAATCCCAATGTATTTAATATAGCTACGTCTTCTTCCGGCAAATTGTTCCAACTGGATATTTGCAAGTTCGATTTATCCCAATTGCCATCGCTCGGACGTTCAACACCTGTAGAAAGAACGTATGAATTCTTTTGGATAAACGAATATCGGAAAGCTTCTTGATTTGTGAGACTTCTACCGCTGGCGTCTTTATTTCCTTTTACGCAATTTGCTGATGCTGTTGTATTGCTTTGAAATGCAATAGAACCATCTACATAATATTCACGGTCTTCACTAGCTTTCCATTCAGCACGTTCACGCAATTTATTGATTGTTGCCAACGCTCCGGCATCGTCACCATTACGAACTTGACATTCAGCTTTTACCAAATAGGTTTCTCCGACACGCGCCATGATAACATCACGATGAGCGTCATTCTTTTCACCTGTACGTGAGCCGTCTTCCGTTTTATTAATTCCACAATACATATTAGCACGGTTCGGTGCAGTGTTTCCGTATTGATTCATAACGTATTCACCGTCTGCATAAATCGGCGCTACATTAGGTACCCATTTGCCGGTTTCAGGATTGATGAATGAATGTTCAACCTCCGCACGTCCGAATTCATTTTTATGGAAACGAGTATCATTCTTCTTATTTAAAATGAACAGGATTCCTTGATCACCTAATGCCGGGGCGTTTTCAGGAGCTACGTATTCAGGAGTTTCAACGTAATTACAGATACCATAAACGGTTTTAAAAGTCTTCCACATACGTGAGTCGTTTACGTTATCAAATGAAGCATACGTATATTCAGTGGGACGGCAACGTTGAAAATCCATGGCACCAATGTATTGACCGCGTGGAACCCATCCCCCGGAATAAGTATTAAACTGAGACGTAAAATAATTATAAGTACGGTTTCCATACCGACCTTGGGTAGTAGACGCATCATTATGCAATGCTGCCATTAAAATTTCTTTAGAATTTTCAATGCTACAGTCTACTCCTGTCCAATTGGCATACAGATTATTATAGTCACTTTCAAGTCCACGTGCGTTGATTACTTCATCGCAAAGTGCGATAGCTCGGTCCAAATCGGCCTTTGCCGGATAATTGGACTTCCATGTGCAGCGTTCACTTTGACGGTAAAGCAACGCTTTAGCTAAAAAATGAGCCGCAGTATATTTGGTCCATGTTCCCGCACCACGCCAATCATCGGCTCTCAGCAATTCATAGGCATGTTCCAAGTCATCAATTACCTGATTCAAGACTTCTTCACCAGAAGCAAGCTTAAAGTTACGAGGTACTCCTGCACTTACGTCAATAGGCTCTAACTGCAACGGACAACGTTCATATTGGCAAAACAACCGATAATAATTATATCCCCGCAAGAAATAGGCTTCTCCCATAGCAGAATTCCGATCTTGCTCATTTTCAATCAGAGGAGCTTTCTCGAGCAATAGATTACAGCTTGCGATACCGTAATACATTTCATTCCATAAATCGGCAGGAGAAGGATGGTTACGTCTTGTAGAACCTACAGGATTCAATTCTGCTGTATTATAATCCATCCATCCTAATGAAGTTTCATCTGAACCCATTGTAAACTCATCACAGCCGTATAATGTTGTAGCATAAGCCCATTCATAGCCAAAATGCCAACGTAAGTTACCATAAAGGCCGGCAGCCATAGCCAATGCACCTGAACCCGTTTCCAATAAGGCGTCTGTTGTTGTATGGCTTGCATTTTCCTCCAAAAAAGCATCGCCACATGAAGTTGTGCCGAGCAATAATGAGGAAATCAGTACGCCAGATAATATTTTATTCATATTTTTCATATGCTTTTTTATTTTTATTGTTTTTGTTGTCATGGATTAGAAACCGATATTCAAACCAAAAGTAACACCACGATTGTAATATGATGTACCTAAGTCAAGGTCAATGTAGTCGATAGATGAATAGATATCACCTAAGTTACGAGCCTGCATATATACCTTTAAAGAACCAATACCTAATTTGTGGCAAATGTTGTCAGGTATATTATATCCCAAAGAAATATTGCGCAGTTTTAGGAAAGAAGCGTCTTTATAACCTAACAAACTGGCGTATGAGTCACCCGAACCATAGATAGGCATTTGCCATTCTGCATTTGGATTAGAGGGTGTCCAATAATCGATTTCACGTTGTTGGAACATACCTGCCTGAGCTTCACCGCCAGTAGAAATCATATAGCCAAAGCGACCGTATAACTCGATGCCTAATTCGACTCCTTTCCACGTGAATGTATTTGTCCAACCTAATGTCCAACGCGGAGTCTTATTGCCTAAAATAACTTTATCGTCATTGGCGTCCAATTTATAATCACCATTCTGGTCTACAGGTTTCACCATACCGACTTTGAAGTTACTTCCGTTAGCATTCCATTTTGCCATCTCTGCAGCATCCGATTCTTGCCAAATGCCATCGGCTGCATAATCATACCATACGCCGATTGATTGTCCGATAAACCAACTGTTGTCTATCATGTCATTTTTACCATTAGCAAGCTCTACAATTTCTTCTTTCTGATAAGCCGCATTGAGTGATGATACCCATTCAAAATCTTTTGTGCGGACAGGAATCAAATTCAGAGACAAGTCTACACCGAAGTTTTTAGTCTTACCAATGTTCTGCATCGTAGTTGGATAACCGGTTAATGTCGGTATTGTAACATTCATCAGCAAGTCTTTGGTTTTTGAATGATAAATGTCAATTGTACCGTTAATGCGGTTATTCAGGAAACCAAAATCAATACCATAGTTCCATTGAGTAGTCTTTTCCCATGACAAATTTTGATTAGCCATGGCATTGGCGTCTTCACTCATGTTCACATAATAAGGCTCGTTGGTTACAAAAATCATTTGATTACCTGTAGAAAATGGCATCCACCCAGTGAAAATGTTTCCCAATGTACCATAAGGATCTACTGCCGCATTACCTGTTGTTCCGACACCAATACGCAATTTTAAGTTATCAATCCAACGGATATTCTGCATAAAGTCTTCTTGGTTGATACGCCAACCTATAGCAGCTGACGGGAAGAAATCCCATTTGTTTCCTTCTGCCAATACAGAAGAACCGTCATAACGCCCAGATACGGTTACTAAATACCGGTCATTGAAAGAATAATTAATACGAGCCATATAAGAAGCCAATTGGCTTTCAATCAATCCCGTACTCATGCCTGCTTTATACCGTGATTGAGTGATGTCGACAATGCCCATGTTATTCCAAAGCATTTCTGGAACAAGTATATCAGAAGCGTTCATAGAACCGCTTTCATGATTGTTCTTTGAAGCTGTTTGCAACAACGTTACTCCCAAATTATGTTTGCCAAATTGCTTATTATATAGAATCATGTTATCTAACGTCCATGAGAAATAGCGGTTTGATCCCCAGCTTGCATAATTCGTAGAACCAGCTAAAGATGCAGAAGAGCTATCGCGGAATACGCCATTTCGATTATAACGGAAATCCGGACCGAATGCAAATTTGTAGCTCAAACCTTCCAAAGGTTTCCATATTTTCCCAAAATCCAATTGTGCATAGAAACTACTTAATGCACGGTAGTTTTCACGGTCATCCTTTACTTTATTCCATTCGTCAATAACCGTATAAGTACGGGATTCCGTATGAGGCTGCATAATGATATTTCCTTCGTTATCATAAGGCACCGCATAACGGGGAATGGCTTTTGCCAATCCATAAATATCTTTCGGACCACTGTTTGTACCTGCCTGACGGTCTACACCATATTGCTGGTCTGCAAAAGACATATTAACAGAAGCGCCAATTTTCAACCATGGTTTGGGAGTAATATCTACCGTAGCAGATAAGTTAAAGCGTTCATATTCCTGCCCTTTTTGTGTTCCCGAATTATTTAAATATCCGAACGAAAAAGAACTTTGTACATTTTCAGTACCGCCACTTGCGCTTAAGGTATGTTCATGCGTAATACCGGTACGAGTAACCATGCCAGTCCAATCCACATCTTCTACCAATGAACCGTCCCAAGCACCGTTTGCCCAGCCACGATTTACATTTTCCAATGCGTATGGATCGCCTGTAAAAATCCGTTGGTCATTCTCGTAAGTAGGAGCATCCCCTGGAGCGTATGAATCAGGATTGGCATTATAATGTGCCCACCGTTTCCATGTGATGTAATCACTGGCACTCATTGCCGGAGATTTGTCCTTTAAGTATTCTAATGTTACTGTACCTGCGTAATTTAAAGCAAAGCTACCAACTTTACCTCTTTTAGTAGTAACCAATACAACACCATTAGCACCACGAGAACCGTAAATGGCTGTAGAAGAGGCATCCTTTAAGATGTCGATAGATTCTATATCACGCGGATTTAAGGTTTCAATACCGCCTGCACTCAAGGGCACTCCGTCTACGACATAAAGAGGTGAGTTACTTGCTGTCAACGAACGATTACCACGGATACGGATTTCGCCGATTTCACCCGGACGTTGATTCGAAGTAATGTCTACACCCGCAGCTTTACCCTGCAAAGCTTCAAAAGCATTGCTTACAGGTTTGGCATTTAATTCCTTTTCTCCCACACGAGTTAAAGCTCCGGTTACATCCGATTTCTTCTGCACACCATAACCTACCACTACGACTTCATCCAACACCTCGGTATCTTCTGCCAAGGTCACTTGGATGTTGTTTTTCCCAGCTACCGGAATCTCTTGGGTCTTGTAGCCCACAAAGCTGATTTCGATAGTCCCGTTCTCGGGCACATTGTTTAAGGTGAACTTACCGTCGAAGTCGGTAATTACTCCGTTGGTAGTACCTTTTACCACTACACTGGCTCCGATAACGGATTCTCCATTTTGGTCGAGCACCGTACCCGACACCGTTTTGCCTTGCGCGTACATACCTATACTTATTACGCTTAGCAAGGCGAAGAAGAACAGACGTTGCCACAATGATGAAGCGCAGCGTCCCAGAATCGATTTGTCTTTTCTGTTTTTCATACTTCCAAATTGTTAAGTTAAACCAAAGTTAGATTAATTCACATAATTTTCTTATCGCTAAGTATGGCGAATTTATTCAGTTTTCTTGATTCTTGCAATGGAAAATTGTGTAAATATATGGGACAACTGTATTTTTTACGCTCAAAATAGGTGGTTTTTTATCATTTTTGCCCTAAAATCGGAATTCGAAGGCAAAATTCCCTCAAATCCGAAGCGTTAAAATTGCTTTTGGCAAAACGTTAAACGTAACTAATTATAACTTAAAATTTAACAGATAAGCTTCCGGTCCGCTTTGCCTTTTAGAGGCAATACGGCAGGAAGAAGACTAAAAAAACGATAAACCATGACCACTTTTTCTATTGTAATCGTTCCTGCCAAGCGATTGGCAAACGGGAAGCACCGCATCCGGATTGCGGTGGCTCATCATTCGCAAACCCGGTATATCACGACTCCCTTTCTTTTGGACTCCAAATCCCAGCTCCGGAATGGCAAAGTAGTCCGACATGCCTATGCCGACCAAATCAACCGTATCCTGAACAGGCAACTGGACGAATACGCCTTGATTCTGTCCACCCTTCCGTATGCCGAAGGATTGACGTGCACTGAAATCATCCGTTACATCCTTCAAACAAAGGAAAAGGAAGGGATTTCTTTCTCCCGGTTCGCCGGCGAGTTTCTGAAAAGTATGGAAAACAACGAGCAAGTCAAGTCGTACAAGCTTTACAAGTCGGCTTTGAAACATTTCTTCTCCCTCTTCGGCGAATCTTTGCTTCTGAAGCAGATAAACCCGCGGCACATCCGGCAATACCGGGAGGAGCTGAAACGGAAAGCGCTTTCGGATACAACGGTACGCATCTACCTGACGCTGATGAAGGTCATGCTGAACCATGCGGTTAAAATGGGGTACGTGCGTTATGCCATACATCCTTTTGCGGCTTGCAAATTTCCGGCTGCCCGCATCCGTGAACTCGACCTGACGGTAGAAGAGGTGAAACGGATACGTGACGCGCACCTGACGGACAGACACCTCATCACCGTGCGCGATATTTTTATGCTCAGCTATTACTTGGGAGGAATCAACTTGAGGGATTTGCTGGATTGCCGTTTTGCCGAAGGCGGTACGGTCTTGAAATATGCCCGCCATAAAACCCGTAGAAGCAAAAGCGGTGAAAACGAAACGGCATTTTCCATTCAGCCCGAAGCAAGAACGCTGATAGAGCGGTACCGTTCGCCCGACGGCAGGCTGGCTTTCGAAGGAAACACTATATATAATAAGGTGTATAGCCTGGTTTACCGGTATATGAAAAAAGTGGCACGTCTGGCAGGGGTTTCTTCTAATGTCTCGTTCTATTCGACACGGAAGTCTTTCGTCCAGCATGGGTATGACCTCGGCATCCAGATAGAAACCATCGAATACTGCATCGGGCACAGCATGAAGGCCAATCGTCCTGTCTGCAATTACCTCCGCATCATGCAGCGTCATGCCGATGCAGCCATGCGGAAGATTTTCGATGCGCTGCTGTAAGGCGAAAGCTTTGCCGGGAGACGGTTTTATTCTTCCCGTGCATTGAGCCGCGCATTTTATAAGCAGTATCATAGTAGAGACGATGTGCACATCGTCTCTACAGAAATCGGTCATACCGTGGTACAAATCCGGTGCAACAAAGGTCGATTGGCAAAAACAGTTATCTTCTATCCTCAACGCACATAGCTTCGTTCCGTGCACGATTAGTAATCGTCAGCCTGTACGATTAGTAATCGTCAACCCGTACGATTAGTAATCGTGTTGGAATCGCAGTTATGTTTCCCGCTGCACGCAGTCAGCTGTGAGTGCCAATGCAGTAAGGTTATAACCCTTGTCATGCTGGATTTGGCGTAATTGAAATAGATGAATATCCACATTAATAACTTGTAGGGGCGTATCGCATACGCCCGAATGCGTCCACTTATCCACGCGGATGTATTCGGGGGCGTATGCGATACGCCCCTACATGGGATATTTGTGGAGTTTATTTTGAAATACCCTCTTTCCCATTATCCTCTTTCCGTTTCGGCGCACACCGCCATATCCGCACCACGGAATATCACTTTCAGCAGGTGAAGCCGCGTTTCAGAATAAGGTTTCATAATTTTCAGTCATTGCAATAAAGAAAAGTTTCATATTGCCTTTTCACACAATTATTGGGAATAATCATCTTTATACGATTGAACTTATTGCTTTCCATTGTCAATAGTCCATAATAATACAACAGGCTTATGAAATATTTATCTTCTGCTACGTCTTCGGCAGGAAAAGAAGTCTCCAGATGTGTTAAAAGACTCTATATCCGTCAAAAACACGGTCTCGTCCAGGCATTCTTGGGCGAAGCAATAGTTGTTGTACCATGGTTTCATCTCTTCCATCATCGCCTCAATGTCGGCATCGGCACGCAGCTTGCCGTTGTCCTGATAATAACGGAACATGGTGCGCACGTCACTCTCGGAGAATCCGAGCATGTGGTTGAACTCCGGCGCTTGGGATATGTTCCAGTCGATGTTGTAGCCGCTCAAAAGGTCATCCAGCGTGACAGGTGATTATTGCAAAAGCCGAATCCTTATCCGTTTATTTCATTGCCCGATTATTGTATGCTTCAAAGAACCGGAATGGTATATCCTTCCGCCTTGATTGTTAGCCTGTTATCTGCAATCCCTTTTAATAAGAAATGAAGCGGTAAATTACCGCCTATTGTATGAATGATTGTCGGACCGTTTTTTAAGGGAGCCTTACTATTCAGATATCCAACTCATTACCTGAAAGGTTGAATCTAACTTTGGTTTAACTTAACAAATTGGAAGTATGAAAAACAGAAAAGACCAATCGATTCTGGGACGCTGCGCCTCAATAGGGCAACGTCTGTTCTTCTTCGCCTTGTTGACCGTAATATCTATAGGTATGTACGCGCAAGGCAAAACCGTGTCGGGTACGGTGGTCGACAAGACCGGCGAAACCGTTATCGGCGCGAGTGTGGTAGTAAAAGGCACGACGAACGGTACGATTACCGATTTCGACGGCAAGTTCACCTTATCTAATGTCCCTAATGACGGGACCATCGAAATCAGTTTTGTGGGCTACAAGACCCAGACGATTTCGGTAGCGGGGAAAAGCACGGTTCAGGTGGTGTTGGAAGAAGACACCGAAGTGCTGGACGAAGTAGTGGTAGTAGGTTACGGTATCCAGAAGAAATCGGACGTGACCGGTGCGATGGCACGCGTGGGTGAAAAAGAATTGAAAGCGATGCCGGTAAAGAATGCCTTGGAAGGTATGCAAGGTAAGACAGCCGGCGTGGACATCACTTCCAGCCAGCGTCCGGGTGAAGTAGGTAAAATCAATATCCGTGGTGTGCGCTCCATTACAGCAGACCAAGACCCGTTGTATGTTGTGGACGGTATGATTATCCAGAACGGCGGTATCGAAAACATCAACCCGTCGGATATCGAATCTATCGACGTACTGAAGGATGCTTCGGCAACCGCTATTTACGGTTCACGCGGTGCGAACGGTGTTGTATTGGTAACTACTAAAAAAGGTAAGGAAGGAAAGATTTCCTTGAACTATTCGGGTACCGTTACTTTCGAAACCCTGCATGACGTAACCGAGATGATGTCGGCTGCGGAATGGTTGGACTATGCCCGTCTGGCAAAGTACAACATGGGTTCTTATCCTTCGGCTACTCCTGATTATGCAGGTGATAGAGCTGCATTCGGCAGTGTAGCCGCTTCGTGGGCAAACATTGAAAAAGCATGGGAAGGCGGCACATACGATCCTTCGAAAATAGGTTCTTACGACTGGGCTTCGCATGGCAAGCAGACCGGTATCACTCACGAACATACCCTGAGCGCATCGGGCGGTACAGACAAGTTCCAAGGCTATGCTTCGTTCGGTTACCTGAACCAGAAAGGCACACAGCCGGGACAGGCTTACGAACGCTATACGTTAAAGACCTCATTTGATGCCAATCCGATAGACTTCTTTAAGATGGGTGCCAACATTAACGCTTCGTATTCCGATCAGGACTATGGATACAGCTTTACCAAGTCCGTAACCGGTTCCGGTGATTTATACAGTGCATTAAGAAGCATGTTGCCGTGGACGGTTCCATACGATGAAAACGGCGAATATATCCGCAATCCGAACGGGGATGTCAACATCATCAACCCGATTCGGGAATTGGATTACAATACCAACCAACGCCGTACCTTCCGTGCCAATGCCAGTATGTATGCACAGGTAGACTTCGGCAAGATCTGGGAACCGCTGGAAGGACTTTCTTACCGTCTGCAGTTCGGTCCCGAATTCCAATATTATACGTTGGGTATTGCCAATGCAGCCGATGGTATCAACGGAGACGGCAATAACAGAGCGCAATATAAGAATGAGCAAAAACGTTCGTGGACCTTGGATAACCTGATTTATTACAATCGGAGTTTCGGTGACAAGCACGATTTGGGCTTGACCTTGATGCAGTCGGCTTCGGCTTACCATTACGAAATGGGCGATATGCGTGCAACAAATGTGGCTTCTGCTGATGAGTTGTGGTATAATATGGCTTCTGCCGGCAGTTTGAATTCATTTGGTACCGGACTGACCGAGACTCAGATGGAATCCTTCATGATTCGTGCCAACTATGGCTTTATGGACCGTTACTTGCTGACCGCTTCTATCCGTTGGGACGGTGCGTCGCAGTTGGCTCCGGGTCATAAGTGGGCAAGCTTCCCTTCAATGGCAGTCGCTTGGCGTATCGACCAGGAAGAATTTATGCAAGACCTGAATTGGTTGAGCCAATTGAAACTGCGTTTCGGATATGGTGTAACGGGTAATGCAGCAATTGATGCATACGCTACTAAGGGTGCAATAACAAGTCTGTATTATAATTGGGGACAAACCGATTCGTCATTAGGTTATGTACCTTCAGATCCTTCAGCTAAAGATCCTGCTAAAATGGCAAATCCTGATTTAGGTTGGGAACGTACGACTCAATATAACGTGGGATTGGATTACGGTTTCTTCAATAACCGTTTGACCGGTAGTTTGGATGCTTACTGGACTAAGACAAAAGACTTGCTGTTGTCCATGACTATTCCTTCACTTACAGGTTATACTTCTACTTTTGCCAATGTGGGTAAGACTTCAGGTTGGGGTATTGATTTGCAAATCAATGCCATTCCGGTACAGACCAAAGACTTTACGTGGAATACAACTTTGACTTGGTCAATGGACCGTAACCAGATTGACGAGTTGTCTAACGGAAGAACCGAAGATGTAAATAATAGATGGTTTGTCGGCGAAGAAATCGGGGTATATTATGACTATGTATATGACGGTATCTGGAAGACATCGGAAGCTGAAGAAGCTGCCAAGTATGGACGTAAGCCCGGACAGATCAAGGTGAAAGACTTGAATCATGATGGCGTTATCGATGCTACGAATGACCGTCAGATTGTAGGTAAAGTACGTCCGGATTGGACTGCAGGCTGGAACAATACATTCAGCTATAAGAATTTTGAACTCTCATTCTTTATCCTTTCGCGCTGGGGCTTTACCGTACCTCAAGGAGCTGCTACCTTGGACGGACGCTATATGCAGCGTAAATTGGATTATTGGGTAGCCGGAACCAACGAGGATGCCGAATACTATTCTCCGGGTTCGAACGGTGAAGCAGCCGATACTTATAGTTCTTCTATGAATTACCAAGACGGTTCGTACATCAAGGTACGTAACATTTCGTTGGGATATAACTTTACACCCAAACAGTTAAAGAATACCGGATTAAGTACCTTGAAGGTATATGTACAGGCAATGAACCCGTTCACTATCTACAAGGCTACCGATTGGCTGGATACCGACTTGTTGAACTACGATAACAATACCACGACTTTTGGTTCGCCCACTACGCTGAAGAGCTGGGTTATCGGATTGAACATCGGCTTCTAAATAGGTATTGGTATGATATATAATAATATGATAAAAGGAATAAACGTATGAAACTAAATAAAACATTATTTACTCTGCTGATAGCAGGAGTAGCGGGAGGTATGGCTACTTCGTGTAGCGATTCTTTCCTTGACGAGGAACTGATTACCCAGCCCAGTACAGATCGTTTTAAAACTCAAGAGGGTTTGGATGAATTGGTAACAGGTGCTTATCAAAAATTGAAATTTAAATTCAATTATATTTGGGCTATCGAATGCTATAATATGGGTGTCGATGAATTTACGGATGCCAATAATACCATGCCGGCGTGGAATCATTATAGTCAGGACTTAAACTCTGCAGAAACGGGCGCTAATCAGCCCATGTGGGATAATATGTATGGTTTGATAGAACCTGCCAATATCTTAATAACCAATATTCCGCAATTTTATAGCCAGTCGAGTGCTACATATAACACTCGTTTGGGTGAAGCCTATTTCTTGAGAGGATATGCCTATTTTGAACTGGTAAAACAATTTGGCGGTGTACCTATCAAATTAAATCCTTCTACCTCGGTAGAAACAACATTTACCCGTAATAGCGAAGAAGAGGTTTATGCTCAAATTATATCTGATTTAGAACAAGCCTATAGCTTGTTACCGGAATCTCCTGAAGCAACCGGTCGTATTACGAAGTGGGCTGCTGCGCATTTCTTGGCTAAAGCACATTTGTTCCGTGCTTCGGAGTTATATAGTGACTGGAATGATAGTTATATAGCACAAGATTTACAGGATGTCATTAAATATGGAACAGAGGTATGCAATGCTCATCCTTTATGTTCTAATTATGTAGATTTGTGGGATTATACAGAACCCAATGGGGCAAACGAAAAAGTAAGCGAAGTAATTTTGGCTGCACAATTTTCAAATGATGAATCTACATGGGGACGATATGGAAATCAGATGCACTTATATTATCCTTCAGTTTATCAGGATATGGCAGGAACAAAACGTGACATTTCAGGTGGACGTGAATTTTCTTACGTGAGTGCAACGGAATACACCATGCAGGTTTTCGACCGTGTGAATGATTCTCGTTTTTGGAAATCGTTTATTACTTGTTATGGCGCGAATGATACTTCCAGTGCTCCTACTTGGAGTAAAGGAGATATTCAATCCGGTTATGCTCCGGAAGGTGCTGTAGAAGGTGGCAAACGTTTTGTGGCAGGTGAAATAGGTATTAAATATATCGTAAATAATCCTGGTGATACTCGTTATACAAAATATGAAGAGTTGAATACAGAAACAGGTCTTACCGCCCCTGTAGAAGCAAAAATATTGAAGAATGGAAAGATTTCTGCTCCTCATACTTTTGTTCGCTATTATGCAGGACAAGCACAAAGCTGGAACTTGGATCCGCAAAATTCAACCGGAAACTATTATAGTATTGTACCTCACAAACGTTCTGTAGCGTTGTCTAAATTTAGAGATGGCTATCGTAACTCTGTTGCTTCTCAATTTGGAACACGTGATGCGATTATTGCTCGTTCTGCAGAAGATGTGTTGATGGTAGCTGAAGCGTATATTCGTCAAGGCGAGTCACAATATGCCAATGCTATTGAATGGATTAATAAGTTGCGCGACCGTGCTGCTTATCAAGCCGGTGAAGATAGAAGTGTAAATGTAGATGGTGGTCAGGCGTACAAAAATAATCCTTATTGCAGTGGAAACGGTGGTGGATATTCTCCTGATGGTGCAATTTATAGTGAAGAAAATACGTATTACGAATCGAATAACTTGGAAGGTCAGGAAGATGTGTACAATGCACAGTCTTCTTTGGATAATATGCACCTGAATAGTGTCAGCGATATCTATAATTCGGAAGTAGACCAGCCGATTTACGATGCGTTGGGTTGCAGCAGCAATGCAGACAAGATGATGTGTTTCTTGCTGAACGAACGTACCCGCGAGCTTTGTGGTGAATTGTATCGTTGGGAAGACCTTGCCCGTACCATGACTTTGGATGCCCGTTGGCATGCATTTAATGACGGTGTAAGCCGTGGCATCGGTGAATTTGATCCGGCGAAACATTATTATCGTCCGATTCCACAATCGTTCTTGGACGGTATCACCAACGAAAACGGTGGTGCATTAAGCAATGAAGAAAAACAAGCTATGCAGAATCCGGGATATTAATTCCTGAGAACATAAACTAACCTGAAAGAGGCGGGGACGGCAAAAGCGGTCTCCGCCTCTTTTGTGTATAAAAATCTATTCTTTTGTATAAATTTCTATGTCTTTCCATTTGTTTTATGCTTACTTTCGCCCATCATTTGGAACTAATTTTTTAACTCATTCAATAAAATCATGAAAACACAACTTTTCTTTTCTGCATTGCTTGCCGGATTGGTCGTTACAGGTACAACCTTTGCGCAAGATCCAAGAGAACGGAATTATTATTATGAAATTTTGAAACCCCAACATGAACCGAAGCCTTTGGTGGAAGGGTTTGCCCAATCGAAAGTGAAGGAATACCTGAACCGGGGATTGTCTGTAGCTCCGGCTGCAGACGGAAAAGGCATTTATCTGAGCTGGAGAATGCTTGAGACGGATAATGCGCAGGCTCGTTTTGATGTGTACCGTTCGGCTGACGGAAAGACCAGAAAACTGAACCGGAAACCGATAGATACTACTTGTGACTTTACCGACCGTTCTCCGGTGAAGGGAGAAGCGGTCTATTGGGTGACGTGTACTGCTGACGGCAAGGAGTCGGAAAAGGTGAAGGCGGATTTCAGTACCCTGCGCAATTACCGGTCGATTCGCTTGAACAGGCAGGTCAAAGCCGGCAAGGTAGGAGTTGCCGATTTGAACGGGGACGGTACATACGATTACATCATCCGCACACCGGAAACGAATGTCGACCCGGGTATGCCGGGTGACTTGACGGGGAAGACTTATCAGATAGAAGCCTATTTAAGTGACGGCACTTTTTTATGGTCGAAAGATTTGGGGCAAGGCATTGAACCGGGAATCTGGTATTCGCCTTACGTAGTCTATGACTTTAATGGAGACGGGAAAGCCGAAGTGGCATTGAAAACGGCTCCGGACAATGTGCGGAGAGATGAGAAAGGAAGAGTGGATTCGGGGGATGAATATTTGACGGTATTAGACGGCATGACGGGACAGGAAATCGCTCATGTAGACTGGCCCAAACGGAATGACCGTTATGGCAATCTGGTGCGCAGGAACCGGAATCAGATCGGCATGGCTTTCCTGGACGGGAAAACTCCCTGTATCTTGGCATGCAGGGGAACGTATAAACTGATGACGGTAGAGGCGTGGCAACTGAACAAGGACAAGTTGGACCCGGTATGGAAATGGGACGGTGACGAGGAGAATCCGGTGGTCAGAAGCATGGGTTCGCACAATATGGTATGCGGTGATGTGGATGAAGACGGAAGGGAAGAAATCTTGTTGGGCTCGTGTATGCTGGATGATAACGGTACGCTGCTCTGGTCTGCCGGACTGGGACATCCCGATAAGGTTTATCTGACAGACATTCATCCGGAACGTCCGGGAATGGAAGTGTTCTTATGTCTGGAGCCTTGGCATGATAACGGAAGAGGCGTATGCATGGTAGACGCACGCAGCGGCGAGCCGGTGTGGAACATCGGGCATAAGACGTTTCATGTAGGCGACGGAATGGTGGCAGACATTGATGCATCGCATAAAGGACTGGAATGTTTCGCCAAAGAAGACAGGAAAGGCGGAAGTACCGACCAGTATCTGTTGGCTGCCGACGGGACGTATTTGAGCCGGAACAAGGATGTGCCTTCTTGCCGGAACTGGGCTTGGTGGGATGCCGATTTGCTCAGGGAAACTTTTGCAGGCGATGACAACCGTTGGGGAGCCAGCTCTTCTTCGAACGGAAAGGCGCTGAGCATTGTGAAGTGGAAAGGTGCGGAGCTTACCCACGGCATTGAGGGGGATATCCTGATGATTGCTGACTTGTATGGCGACTGGCGGGAAGAGATTGTAACGGCGTTGGATGGTGAAATCCGGATTTATACGACGAATATCCCGGCACGTGACCGGCGTGTGACATTGATGCAGGATCCTGTTTACAGAAGCTATATCGCACACCGTTCCATGGGGTATCCCCAGTCGCCTGTCCCTTCTTATTATTTAGGAGAATAATCATTAATCAGGTAGGAAATGAAACGTATCATATTGATTGGTATGGCTATATGCGCTGTTTGGGGATTAAAGGCTCAGAGCGCAGGAAGTATATCGGGACTTGATAAAGCCCATTTTGATAAGTATTGGAAAGTGGAATCGGAGTCACCGGATTATGAAGTGTCGTTTTCGGGAGATACGTGTGAAATCCTTTCGCCTAAAGGATTGACCTTGTGGCGGAAAGAGAAGATGTGTGGAAATGTCGTAATCGAATACGACGCTTGTGTGGTGGACGAAGGGAAGCCGGGTGACCGTCTGAGTGACCTGAACTGTTTCTGGATGGCCTCCGATCCGCAAGCGAAGAACATCTGGCAACGTATGGACTGGCGCAAAGGGGAGTTCCTGAAGTGCTACTCGCTGCAGCTTTATTATTTGGGCTACGGAGGGAATTACAATTCTACGACCCGTTTCCGCAGGTATGACGGCAATCAGGCTGGGGTAACTGATGCGGCACAACGTCCGGGCATCTTGAAGGAGTATACCGATAAAGAGCATTTGCTTGTTCCTAACAAGTGGTATCACGTTAAGTTGGTGAATAAAGGCGACCGGGTACAATATTACATAGATGGTAAAAGGCTGGTGGATTATTGCGACCCCAATCCCTTGCGGGAAGGTTGGTTCGGCTTTCGCACCACCTTGTCGCGTACGCGGATTGCTAATTTCCGGTATGTTTGTCGGGAGGATAAGGATACGGCGTGTTTGCATTGGGTAGGAGAAGTGCCTTCACAGGCTTGCGGGGTAAGTTTCGGTGTGCCTTTCCGTAAAGGGGAAGTACAGCCGGATATGCCTTTGCTTTTGCAGGATGCGGATGGGAAAGTGATTGCTTCTGATAGCTGGACTGCTGCTTATTGGCCTGACGGGTCGGTGAAGTGGGCAGGTATGGCGGCGGTAGTTCCCGGAGGTACAACATCTTTACAGGTCGTTCCGAAACGGAAGAGCCCCGAAAGTCCGGAGCTTTCCGCTTTGACTGTAGAGGAGACGCCGTCGGGTTGGAAAGTCTCTACGGGAGTGATAACAGCCTATGTTCCTCGTTCGGGCAGTTGCGTCATAGACAGTTTGCTATATGGTAAGACGAAAGTAGGAGGGGCTGCCGACTTAATCGCTTCTGTTCAGGACAAACCGTTGGGTGAAGGGTTGTCTGAATCGCATGTCACGCATTTTTCCAGCCGGTTGCAACGTGTGTCTGTAGAACGGGCAGGAAAGGTCCGTGCAACCTTGAAGTTGGAAGGGGTTCATCAGTCTGCCGGGCGTGAATGGCTTCCGTTTGTATTGCGCTTGTATTTTTATGCCGGAAGCGAGCAGGTCCGGATGGTACATTCGTTTGTGTTCGACGGAGAACAAGACAAGGATTTTATCCGTTCGATAGGCGTACGCTTTCGTGTGCCAATGCGTGAGGCATTGTATAACCGGCACGTTGCTTTCGCTTGTGCGGAAGGAGGAGTATGGAGTGAACCGGTACAGCCTTTGGTGGGACGGCGTGTCTTGACATTAGGTGATGACAAAACGCTCCAGCAACAGCAAATGGAAGGAAAACGGATTCCTGCATACGAGCAGTTCGATGAGAAAAACCGTGACTTGCTCGACCACTGGGCTGCATGGGATAATTTCCGCCTTTCTCAATTGACGGACAATGCGTTTTCTATCCGGAAACGGGCAGAGGCAGACCGTCCTTGGATTGGAACGTTTACCGGAACCCGTTCCGACGGATTTGTCTTTGCAGGTGATGTGAGTGGAGGTATCGGTGTCGGATTGCAGGATTTTTGGCAAGCATATCCGGCTTCGTTGGAGGTGCGGCAAGCCCGTTCGGATGAGGCTTCGCTAATTGTTTGGTTATGGAGTCCGGAAGCGGAAGCGATGGACTTGCGCCATTATGATAGCGTCGCTCATGATTTGAATGCCAGTTATGAAGATGTGCAGGAAGGAATGAGTACACCTTATGGCATTGCGCGTACGCATACCTTGACCTTGGTTCCGAAAGCGGCTTATCCGGGAAAGAAAGGCATCGCTGATATTGCTTGCCTGTTGGCTAAAGCGTCTCCCTTGCTGTGTACTCCTGAATATCTGCATGCTTGCCGGGCTTTTGGCATTTGGTCGTTGCCCGACCGTAGCAATCCGGCACGCAGCCGGGTAGAAGACCGGTTGGATGCCTATATAAGTTTTTATCAAAAAGCGATAGAGCAACACAAATGGTATGGCTTTTGGAATTACGGCGACTTTATGCATGCATACGACCCGGTGCGTCATGAATGGCGGTATGATGTAGGAGGGTTTGCATGGGACAATACCGAACTGGCTTCTAATATGTGGCTTTGGTATAATTTCCTCCGTACCGGACGTTATGATATATGGAAGATGGCTGAGGCGATGACCCGCCATACTGCTGAAGTGGATGTGTATCACATCGGTCCGAATGCAGGACTGGGAAGCCGTCACAATGTCAGCCACTGGGGATGTGGGGCAAAAGAGGCGCGTATCAGCCAAGCGGCGTGGAACCGTTTCTATTATTACTTGACAACAGACGAACGTAGCGGCGATTTGATGGCGGAAGTAAAAGACGCAGACCAGAAACTTTATACGCTCGACCCGATGCGGTTGGCTGAGCCTCGAAGCAAATTCCCTTCTTCCGCTCCGGCACGCCTGCGCATCGGTCCGGACTGGCTGGCATACGCGGGCAATTGGATGACCGAGTGGGAACGTACGCGCGACCGGAAGTATTTGGATAAGATAGTGACGGGTATGAACAGCATTGCTTCGTTGCCCAATGGGTTGTTTACGGGAAACAAGGCGTTGGGGTTCTATCCCGATACCGGTGTCATTACTTACGAGGGAGACCCGACGTTGAAGAACACCAACCATTTGATGACGATTATGGGTGGCTTTGAACTGATGAACGAAATGCAAGGCATGATTGACGTTCCTGCATTCAATCAGGCTTGGCTGGAACATGCACGCGACTTTAAGTTGTATAATCATTTTCGTGTCAGTCGTTTGCAGGCATACGCGGCTTGGCATCTGTATGACCCCAAGCGGGCGGCTGAGGCTTGGACAGACTTGTGGGGAAGGCTGGAACATACGCCCGCTCCTCCTATGACGGTAAGGAAGATCTTGCCTCCCGAAGTGCCTGCTCCGTTGGATGAATGCATGCCGATTAGTACCAATGATGCGGCATTGTGGAGCCTGGACGCCATTTATATGCAGGAAGTCATCCCGCAATAGGTATATTTTTCCTGCTTTTCAGGGTTGCATCCGGAAGGATGCAGCCTTTTGCGGTATGTTATGATTTGCCGTGTACGAATTTCTATATATAAATACAAAAATCCATAGGCAGAACTGATTTTATCCCTAATTTAGCGACGCATAATTTAACCGGACATTGATATCATGAAAATGAAGCGTTTTATTGTAGGCATCGTGTTGTTTGCCGTGGCAATGGGGATACAGGCAAGCGAACGGAAGAAGTATAATTTCAACAGCGACTGGCTGCTGAAGATTGGAGATATGGAACGGGCAGAGTCGCCCAAGTATGCGGATGGAGATTGGGAGAAGGTGACGCTTCCCCATGCGTTCAATGAAGACGAGGCTTTCCGCGTAAATATAAAAGACTTGACCGATACTATCGTGTGGTACCGCAAGCATTTCCGCCTTCCGGCAGAGGCAAAAGGGAGGAAGGTGTTTATCGAGTTTGAAGGGGCACGCCAGGGCATCGACCTGTATGTGAACGGGAAGCTGGTGGGACAGCACGAGAACGGGGTGATGGCTTTCGGATTCGACCTGACACCTTATATTCATTCGGGAGAAAATGTGATTGCCGCCCGTATTGACAACGACTGGGATTATGCGGAGCGGTCTACGGGCGTGAAGTACCAGTGGAGCGACCGCAATTTCAATGCCAACTACGGCGGTCTGCCCAAGAACGTATGGCTGCACGTGACCGGAAAGGTTTATCAGACCCTTCCGCTTTATAGCAATCTGAAAACGACAGGAGTGTATGTCTATGCCGAAGATATCCGGGTACAATCGCGTAAAGCCGTTGTGCATGCCGAATCGGAAGTGAAGAACGAGACAAAGAAGGTGCAGACGGTAGGTTATGAGGTAGAGCTGCTGGACCGTGACGGCAAGCTGGTGAAGCGTTTTTCGGGTAAAGAGCAGACGGTTCCGGCAGGCGGCACAGCAATATTGTCTGCTGAGGCGGAAGTGGGCGGACTGCACTTCTGGAGTTGGGGATACGGGTATCTGTATACCGTGAAGACCGCTTTGGTAATTGATGGGAAGAAAACCGACGAGGTGGTGACGCGTACCGGATTCCGCAAGACCCGCTTTGCCGAAGGCAAGGTGTGGCTGAACGACCGGGTGATTCAGTTGAAAGGCTTTGCCCAGCGTACCAGCAACGAATGGCCTGCCGTGGGCATGTCGGTTCCGGCATGGCTGAGCGACTATAGCAACGGGCTGATGGTGGAAGGCAATGCCAACCTGGTGCGCTGGATGCATGTTACGCCCTGGAAACAGGACGTGGAGTCGTGCGACCGTGTGGGGCTGATTCAGGCGATGCCGGCAGGTGACGCTGAAAAAGACTGTACAGGCGTGCGTTGGGAACAGCGTAAGGCTGTGATGCGTGATGCCATTATTTATAACCGCAACAATCCGAGCATTCTTTTCTACGAGTGCGGCAACGAGTCCATCAGCCGTGAGCACATGCTCGAAATGAAAGCCATACGTGACCGGTACGATTATCATGGAGGCCGTGCCATCGGTTCGCGCGAGATGCTGGATATCCGTGATGCGGAATACGGGGGCGAAATGCTTTACATCAACAAGAGTGCGCACCATCCGATGTGGGCGATGGAGTATTGCCGCGACGAGGGATTGCGTAAGTATTGGGACAATTATTCGTATCCTTTCCATAAAGACGGTGAAGGGAATACGGCATATCATTCGGCTGCTACGGGCAAGACCCAGAAGCATGCCGATGCCAGTGTGTATAACCGCAACCAGGATTCGTTTGCTGTAGAGAATGTCATCCGCTGGTTCGATTATTGGCGCGAGCGTCCGGGGACGGGGCGGCGTGTCAGCTCAGGCGGTGCGAAAATCATCTTTTCGGATACGAATACCCATTTCCGCGGGGTAGAAAACTATCGCCGGAGCGGAGATACCGACCCGATGCGCATCCCGAAAGACTCGTACTATGCCCATCAGGTGATGTGGGACGGCTGGGTAGATACGGAACAGCCCCGTATCCATATCGTAGGGCACTGGAACTACGATGCCGGTGTGGTGAAGCCGGTATATGTCGTTTCGAATACAGACAGTGTCGCCTTGCTGGTCAATGGAAAAGCGGTGGAAGGCGTTCACCGTGACTATCATTTCCTGTTTACCGCCGACAGTGTGGCTTTCGAGGCAGGAACCCTGGAGGCTATTGGATATAATGAAGGCAAGGAAGCGGTGCGTACCCGTCTGGAAACAGCAGGCGAACCGGCTGCAATCAAGCTGGCCGCCATTCAGAACCCGGACGGCTGGAAAGCCGATGGTGCCGATTTGGCTTTGGTGCAAGTGGAGGTGGTCGATGCACAGGGGCGCCGTTGCCCCTTGGCAAATGACTTGATTCATTTCACCTTGGATGGACCTGCCGAATGGCGTGGAGGCATTGCGCAGGGACCGGACAATTATATCTTGTCGGAAGATTTGCCGGTGGAGTGTGGCGTGAACCGTGTGCTGTTGCGTTCGCACACCCGGTCCGGACGAATCGTGCTGAAAGCCGAAGCCAAGGGATTGCAGCCTGCCGAACTGGTATTATCAACTGAAAGCATAGAAGTGGAAAATGGGTTGAGCACATATATACCGGGAGATTGTCTGGCAGGCAGGCTTACCCGTGGCGAAACGCCGGATACGCCTTCTTATCGTGACCGTGCTGTAGATGTGGCGGTTCTCTCTGCCCGGGCGGGAGCTCATACCGAAAAGGCAAGCAACAGTTTCGATGATAACGAATTGAGCGAGTGGCGGAATGACGGGAAAGCTTCTACCGCCTGGATTACTTACCGGTTGGAACGCATCGCGCGGGTAGATGAAGTCTGCCTCAAGCTGACGGGCTGGCGCATGCGCAGCTATCCGTTGGAAATCTATGCCGGAGACACGTTGGTATGGAGCGGCGAAACCGACAAGAGCCTGGGGTATGTGCATCTGAATGTGAAGCCAGTGCCGGCTTCGGAGATAACCATCCGCCTGAAAGGCAGCAGTAAGGAAGACGATGCATTCGGCCAGATAGTCGAGGTTGCCGCACCGGTTGCGAACGAACTGGACTTGTTCAAGGCAAAGGGCGGTGCCGAGACCGGACACGAGCTTCGGATAGTGGAAATAGAATTTAAAGAACATCTGAACCGTTGAACCGTTACAAATTTCCAGTTTTGTACATGAATTTCCATGTTTGCGTATTGATTTTGTTCGTATCTTAGCGGAGTAAATTCGTTTAGTAACTTTAAAGATAATCGTATGAAGAAGAGAAATCTGATTTTATGGCTTTTGGGGATTATCCCGTTTGCGGTTTCTATGGCTGAAGGGCGCTCGTATGAACGGGTACCGGTAGAGGCACCTTTCCCGATGGATTCGGTTACGTTGTGTTCGTTTCCTGACCGGGACTTTGTAATTACAAAGTATGGCGCTTCTCATGCGGATAAGAAGAAGAATACCCGTGCGCTTGCCAAGGCTATCGAGGCTTGTAACCGTGCAGGAGGAGGAAGAGTCGTGGTTCCTGCCGGCGAATGGTTTACAGGACCTGTGCATTTGAAGAGCAATGTCAACCTGTATCTGGAAGAAGGGGCGGTACTGCGCTTTTCTGATGATCCGGCTGATTACCTTCCGGCGGTGATGACTTCGTGGGAAGGTTTGGAATGTTATAATTACTCTCCGTTGGTTTATGCGTTTGAGTGTGAGAATGTAGCCATTACGGGAAAGGGTGTATTGGCTCCTGATATGGATACGTGGAAAATATGGTTCAAGCGTCCGCAGGCGCATTTGCATGCATTGGCACAGCTTTATTCGATGGCGTCTACTGACGTGCCGGTCGAATTGCGGCAGATGGCAAGAGGGGAGAACCACCTCCGCCCGCACCTGATTCATTTTAACCGTTGCAAGCATGTCCTCTTGGATGGGTTTAAGATTCGGCAAAGTCCGTTTTGGACGATTCATCTCTATATGTGCAATAGCGGAGTGGTCCGTAACCTTGACGTGCAGGCTCACGGGCATAATAACGACGGCATCGATTTTGAGATGAGCCGCAATTTCCTTGTGGAGCATTGCACATTCGACCAAGGTGATGATGCCGTGGTTATCAAGTCGGGGCGAAATCAGGACGCATGGCGGCTGAATACGCCTTGCGAGAATATTGTGGTACGGCATTGTGCCATCCGCAAAGGGCATGTCCTGCTGGGTATCGGAAGTGAAATGTCGGGAGGCGTACGCAACATTTACATGCACGACTGTACGGTGCCTGAATCGGTGCAACGCCTCTTTTTCTTGAAGACCAATCACCGGCGCGGCGGATTTATCGAGAATATTTATTTGGAGAACATCGAGGCGGGTGACATGCTCCGTGCCTTTGAAATCGATACCGATGTGCTTTACCAGTGGAAAGACCTCGTGCCGACGTATGAGCGGAAGCTGACACGCATCAAAGGCATATACATGAAAAATGTACATTGCAAGTCGGCAGATGCGATTTACGAACTGAAAGGCGAGAAGGAAGAACCTATCCGGGATGTCTTTATCGAGAATGTAAAGGTCGATACGATCCGCCAGTTCGTCAACCGGATTGAGCATGTAGAAGGCTTGCATGCGAATGACGTAAGCTATGGGGTGATTAAGAATTAAAAGTTAAAAAATAAAAGTGGATAAGATGAAACAATTATGGAAAGGAGGACTGCTGGGCTTGCTTTTGGCTTGCGGAGGCATGGTATGTGCCCAAAATCAAGTGGCAGCTCCGATGGAAGATGTGAACCAGGTAACTGACCTTACCTTGGATAGTTTGAATAAAGCCAATACGGTGCGTCCGGTTCCGGGCTCCAGCCGGAAAGGAGATAATCCGGTTTTGTTCTTAGTGGGAAACTCAACCATGCGTACCGGTACGTTGGGCAATGGGAACAACGGCCAGTGGGGCTGGGGGTATTTCGCCCATGAATATTTCGATGAAGACCGGATTACGGTAGAGAACCATGCCTTGGGAGGTACAAGCAGCCGTACCTTTTATACCAAGTTGTGGAAGGATGTACTGAAAGGCGTGCGCAAAGGCGACTGGGTTATCATTGAGTTAGGGCATAACGATAACGGTCCGTACGATAGCGGACGGGCACGCGCTTCTATTCCCGGTATCGGTAAAGACACCCTGAATGTGACGATAAAGGAAACGGGCGAGAAGGAAACCGTTTATACGTATGGCGAATACATGCGCCGTTTTATCCGGGAAACCAAGGAAAAGGGAGCTTATCCGGTTCTTTTCTCTCTTACTCCGCGCAATGCATGGGAGGATGCCGACAGTACCATTATCACGCGTGTGAATAAGACCTTCGGCCTATGGGCGAAGCAGGTTGCCAAGAAAGAACACGTTCCGTTTATCGACCTGAACGAGATTACGGCGCGCAAGTTCGAGAAGTTCGGCAAGGAAAAGGTAAAGACGATGTTTTATATCGACCGTATCCATACCAGCACGTTCGGTGCGCGGGTCAATGCCGAATCGGCAGCGGAAGGCATCCGTGCTTGCAAGGGACTGGAGCTTGCCAAGTACCTGAAGCCTGTAGAAAAAGATACCGTGACAGGCTCAAGCCGGAAGAAAGGATGCCCGGTGCTTTTCACCGTGGGCGACAGCACAGTGCGCAACCAGGATGAAGACGAGAACGGACAATGGGGCTGGGGCAGTGTCATTGCCGAACTCTTCGACCTCGACCGCATCTCGGTAGAGAATTGCGCAAAGGCAGGACGCAGCGCACGTACTTATTTGGAAGAAGGGCGTTGGGATAAAGTTTATCATGCGCTTCAGCCCGGTGATTTTGTCTTGATTCAGTTCGGACATAACGATGCCGGCGATATCAACACGGGCAAGGCACGTGCCGAACTTCCCGGTGCGGGAGATGAAAGCAAGGTTTTCCTGATGGAAGCGACACGGAAGTACAACGTGGTTTATACCTTCGGATGGTATTTGCGCAAATTCATTATGGATGCGAAAGAGAAAGGTGCTATTCCTATCGTATTGAGCCATACGCCTCGCAACATGTGGGATAACGGCAAGATTCAGAGCAATGCCGATTCGTTCGGAAAATGGACGAAAGAAGCAGCCGAAAGAGCCGGTGCTTATTTTATTGACCTCAATAAGATTTCGGGCGATAAACTGCAGAAGCTGGGTTATGAAGAGGGCTTGAAAGAAGTGATGCCTTATTTCTGCAAAGACCATACGCACACTTCGAAACAGGGTGCGCGCCTGAACGCGAAGAGTATCGTTGAGGGCTTGCAACAGACCGATTGTGCATTGAAAGAATACTTGAAATAATTAACAATTAACAATTAATAATTAATAACGGTGTGTTTCACCACAGATTACACAGATTAAAACAATTAATCATCATAAGTATCCGCATTTTACCCCATTGCCTTGTAGGGGCAGGGTTCGCCTGCCTGAAAACATCTACGTGGATGCATAGGGGTGGGCTGATCCCGCCCCTACATGGGATGTTTGTGGATATTCATTTAATTTTTACTTATTCCAATCTGTGTAATCTGTGGTGGAAAAACACATAAACTTAAAAACGAAGAACCATGAAAAGAGAAGCATTTAAAATGTATCTGAAGCCCGGATGTGAGGCTGAGTACGAAAAACGGCATGCGGCTATTTGGCCCGAAATGAAAGCCTTGTTGGCAAAGAACGGTGTGTTTGACTATTCCATTTATTGGGATAAGGAAACCAATATCCTTTTTGCTTTCCAAAAGACAGAAGGTGAAGCCGGCTCGCAAGATTTAGGCAGTCAGGAGATTGTGCAGAAGTGGTGGGATTACATGGCAGACATAATGGAAGTCAATCCGGATAACTCACCGGTATCCATTCCGCTGAAAGAGGTGTTCCACATGGACTGATATTAAATAAGAATGAGGAATGAAGAATGAAGAAACAACGTTCGGCGTTAGCCAATTCCATGCGGATGAAATAATTCTTCATTCCTCATTTCTCATTTTTTAGATTCCGTGTGCGTTCGCTTCCTTGTTGATTTTCTTAATCAATCCCTGCAATACGGCACCCGGTCCGCATTCTACGAATTCAGTGGCTCCGTCGGCAATCATGTTTTGTACAGTCTGTGTCCAGCGTACCGATGCGGTCAATTGGGCTACTAAGTTGGCTTTGATTTCAG
The DNA here is from genome assembly GCF_000190575.1 of Phocaeicola salanitronis DSM 18170. Classification (NCBI taxonomy): domain Bacteria; kingdom Pseudomonadati; phylum Bacteroidota; class Bacteroidia; order Bacteroidales; family Bacteroidaceae; genus Phocaeicola; species Phocaeicola salanitronis. The sequence continues at coordinate 3,535,278 of NC_015164.1, forward strand.
CCGGGTCTGTATGCGGTCTGGCATCTACATTTTGGTAGATGGGGCATTTCGGCGCATGGAATTCCGTGGCGTTGATAGCCGCTTCCAGTTCTACTTTAGCCGGGTTCATCAACGGAGAATGGAAAGCACCGCCTACCTTCAGCGGAAGGGCACGTTTCGCTCCGGCTGCCTTCATCAGTTCGCAAGCCTTGTTGATGCCTTCGATAGAACCTGAGATGACGATTTGTCCCGGGCAATTGAAGTTAGCGGCTACGCATACTTCGCCCTCCTGGCTTACCTGTGCACAGATTTCTTCCACTTTCTCATCGGGCAAAGCGATGATAGCCGCCATGGTAGAGGGTTGCATTTCGCAAGCCTTCTGCATCGCCATGGCACGGGCATATACCAGCTTCAATCCGTCTTCGAACGACAAGGCTCCGGCAGCTACCAGTGCCGAGAATTCGCCTAATGAGTGTCCGGCGGTCATTTCGGGCTTGAACTCATCGCCTAAACACAATGCCGAGATAACCGAGTGCAGGAATACGGCAGGCTGGGTCACCTTGGTCTGGCGCAAGTCTTCGTCAGTGCCGTTGAACATGATATCCGTAATGCGGTATCCTAAGATTTCGTTCGCTTTCTCGAATAATTCTTTCGCCAGTGGAGAGGTCTCGTAAAGGTCTTTTCCCATACCTACGAATTGTGCTCCCTGGCCGGGGAATACAAATGCTTTCATATTGATTGTTTTTTAAGTTAATGTTTGGGACAAAGATAGTGATTTTAATGAAGAATGAAGAAGGAAGAAGGAAGAAACAATGTTCGGCGTTAGCCAATTCCGTGCGGAGAGGGAATACATAAGCCAATTCTTCATACTTCATTCTTCATTTACCCTTAGGGGAACCGGCGCAAAGAAATGGTTCAGCGGTCCGTGCCCTTCTCCGATATGCACGTCTTTTCCCGACAAAATACCTTGATAGACGTATGCCTTGGCTTTCCGGACCGCTTCTTCCAAGGGTTCTCCCAAGGCAAGATACGTGGCAATGGCAGAGGAAAGGGTGCATCCGGTGCCGTGCGTGTTGCGGCTTTCGATTTTGGGCGAAGAAAACAGGTGAGGCCGGTCTTCTTCTTTTATATATAGCACGTCGCACATTTCCGCCTCGTTCAGGTGTCCGCCTTTGACCAGGACCGCCTGGCTTCCGAAGGCGAGCAATTCTTTTGCGGCTTTTTCCATGTCGGGTATCGTGGCGATGCGTTTTCCCGTCAGCACTTCCGCTTCGCTCAGATTGGGCGTGATAAGGGTGGCGAGGGGCATCAGCAAGGAGGTCAGTGCTTCGATGGCATCGTCTTCTATGAGTTTGCACCCACTGGTTGAGACCATAACGGGGTCGAGCACGATGTATTTATAATAAGGTGTAAACCTGTGCAGGGATTCGGCTATGGCACGGATGGTTCCGGCGTCATTCAGCATGCCTATCTTTACGGATATAGGTGGGATGTCCGTCATAACCGCTTGGATTTGCCCTTGGATATAGGTGGGAGGCACGGCGTGGATGCCTGTTACTCCGCAGGTGTTCTGTACGGTGATGGCGGTTATGGCACTTGCCGCATAGGCTCCCAAGGCAGAAATGGTCTTGATGTCTGCCTGTATGCCGGCTCCTCCGCTGCAATCGGAACCGGCGATGGTCAATATGCATGGGTACTGTTTCATGTCTCTGGTGTCTGGATGATTCAGGTTGCAAAGGTAGGAAATTTCCCGTTATCTTGTTCGGACCTGCCTTAAAACGTCTGTCCGGCAGGTTGATATGCCTTATGCAGCAGGCTATGTTTTATATTCCGCCAGCCGGAACGTACATTCCACGGGCTGGAATGTATATTCCATGGGCTGGAATGTACGTTCCATGGGCTGGAATATAAAAGTAAGGTGGTTTCGAAGGGAAATATAGCCGGCTGGCAGGATAAACAAACCTGTCCGAAAGAAGAAACGCGGGAAGCTGGAAGCAGGGTCTCATCCTTTTTGTATTTGATACGATAAAGGTGTGTTTTGTTGTTGTATGGTGTACGAAAACTATTTGTTTGAAGAATAATGTTTTATAACATAATAAATAATCGGATATTTTTGAATATCGTATTGAAAAACAATCTATATTTGCAATGTTGAAAGAAAAAGAACCATGGAAAAGCAAAACGGAAATAATCAGGTGATTGATATCCACGTGTCGGTGGATTGCGTAGTGGTCGGGTTCGATGGCGAGCAGTTCCGTGTGCTTTTGGTCCGGCAGGTCGGCAAGCAGACGGACGGGCAGTTCAATGACTGGAAATTGCCGGGAAGCCCGATTTATGTAGATGAGGATTTGGACGATGCTGCCAAGCGTGTGTTGACGGAGCTTACAGGGCTGAAGAATATCCGGATGAACCAGTTTAAGGCATACGGCTCGAAGGAGCGTACGGCAGATCCCCGTGACGTGATGTGGCTGGAACATTTCCATCTGATAAAGGAAGGAAGGGTGGGGCGGATTGTCACCGTGGCATATCTTGCCTTGCTGAAGATTAACGAGCATAACAAGCATCTTTCCGCCACATACGATGCCCGTTGGGCTCCGGTATCGGAAGTCGGTACGTTGGCTTTCGACCACAATCGGATTCTGAAAGACGCGATTGAGGTTATCCGGCATTATGTGGAAAGTTCCCCTTCGGCAATGTTCGACCTGCTGCCCCGGAAATTTACGGCGTCCCAATTGCGCGTGCTTTACCAGCTGATATATAATAAGGAGTTCGATGTACGCAATTTCCATAAGAAGATAGCGTTGATGCCTTACGTGGTTCCGCTTGAAGAGAAGGAGCAGGGCGTGGCCCATCGGGCTGCAAGGTATTACCGGTTCGACCGGAAAATTTATAATAAGACAAGATGAGCCGGAGCCAGTCCGGCATGCTTTAATTATTGATTATTAATTGTTAATTATTCGTTGTGTGAACTATGTATTTGTTAGGGTATGATATCGGGAGTTCTTCGGTGAAAGCCAGTTTGGTGAACGCCGGGACAGGTAAATGTGTGGCTTCGGCTTTCTATCCCAAGACGGAAGCCGAAATTATCGCCGTTCATCCGGGCTGGGCTGAACAGAAGCCGGAAATGTGGTGGGCAAACTTGAAGTTGGCTACGGAAGCTATCATGAACGAAAGCGGGGCAAAGAAAGAAGAGATTGCCGCCATCGGCATTTCTTACCAGATGCACGGGCTGGTATGCGTAGACAAAGAGCAGCGTGTGCTTCGTCCGGCTATCATTTGGTGCGATTCGCGTGCTGTCCCATACGGTGAGAAAGCTTTTCAGACATTGGGCGAAGAGAAGTGTCTTTCGCATTTGCTGAACTCTCCGGGTAACTTTACGGCTTCCAAGCTGGCATGGGTGAGAGAGAATGAACCCGAGGTCTTCAGCCGTATCTATAAGGTGATGCTTCCGGGCGATTACATTGCCATGAAGCTGACCGGTGAAATCTGTACAACGGTTTCGGGACTTTCGGAAGGGATGTTTTGGGATTTCCAGGCAAACGATGTCGCTCAGTTCTTGCTTGATTATTATGGCATCGACCGCTCGCTGATAGCCGACATCCGTCCTACCTTCTCCGAGCAGGGGAGGGTGAATGCGGTTGCCGCCGCTGAATTGGGATTGAAGGAAGGCACTCCGGTGACTTACCGTGCAGGTGACCAGCCGAACAATGCCCTTTCATTGAATGTGTTCAATCCGGGCGAGATTGCTTCTACCGCCGGCACATCAGGTGTGGTGTATGGCGTGAACGGTTCGGTAAATTACGATCCAAAGTCGCGCGTCAATACGTTTGCCCATGTGAACCATACAGCAGACCAGACCCGTCTGGGCGTGTTGCTCTGCATCAACGGTACGGGTATCCTGAACTCTTGGATAAAGCGTACGGTTGTGCCCGAAGGCGTATCGTATGCTGAAATGAACGACTTGGCGGATCAGGCTCCGATTGGGGCAGGTGGTATCAGTATCCTTCCTTTCGGTAACGGAGCGGAACGTATGCTGCAGAACAAAGAGGCGGGATGTTCCATCCACGGCGTCAACTTTAACCTCCATACACGCAATCATCTTATCCGTGCTGCTCAAGAGGGCATCGTCTTCTCTTTCAAATATGGTATCGACATTATGAAAGGCATGGGAATGGATGTACGGAAAATCCATGCCGGGCATGCCAATATGTTCCTTAGCCCGATATTCCGCAACACGCTGGCTGGCGTAACGGGAGCGGTCATCGAACTTTATGATACCGACGGATCGGTAGGTGCGGCAAAAGGGGCAGGCATGGGTGCCGGTATTTATAAGGACAACAACGAGGCATTCGCTACATTGGACAAGCTGGCGGTTATCGAACCTGCTGAGGCCGATAAGGCAGCATACGAAGATGCATATCAGCGCTGGCTGGAATGGATGCATAAGGTAGGTTTTTAAGTTTTTTAGTTGGATGCTTTTTCGGCATTATTTGTGCATTTTGTTGGTATCATCATCGTAGAGACGATGTGCACACATCGTCTCTACAGAAGGTGCGAATAAGCACTTACAAACTCAAGAACTTACAAACTCACAAACTTAAGAATTCAATATATTAACTTTTAAAATAAAAAGACTATGGCAACAAAAGAGTATTTTCCTGGTATTGGTAAAATCAAGTTCGAAGGTGTAGAAAGCAAGAACCCGTTGGCTTTCCGTTATTATGATCCTGAAAGAGTGGTAATGGGTAAGAAGATGAAAGACTGGTTGAAGTTTTCTATGGCGTGGTGGCACACACTTTGCGCAGAAGGTGGCGACCAGTTCGGTGGCGGTACAAAACAATTCCCGTGGAAAGGAAATCCTGATAAGGTACAGGCCGCTAAAGACAAGGTTGATGCAGGATTTGAATTCATGCAGAAAGTGGGTATCGAGTACTATTGCTTCCACGATGTAGACCTTTGCGATGAAGCGGATACCATCGAAGAATATGAAGCAAACCTGAAAGAAGTGGTGGCTTATCTGAAGCAGAAACAAGCAGAAACAGGCATCAAGCTGTTGTGGGGTACGGCTAACGTATTCGGTCATGCACGTTATATGAACGGTGCAGCTACCAATCCCGACTTTGATGTAGTGGCACGTGCAGCCGTTCAAATCAAGAACGCTATCGATGCGACCATCGAACTGGGCGGTACCAACTATGTGTTCTGGGGCGGACGTGAAGGCTATATGTCATTGCTGAACACCGACCAGAAACGTGAAAAAGAACACTTGGCGCAAATGCTGACTATCGCTCGCGACTATGCACGTGCCAAAGGCTTTACAGGTACCTTCTTGGTAGAGCCGAAACCGATGGAACCGACCAAACACCAATATGATGTAGATACCGAAACCGTTATCGGCTTCCTGAAAGCTCATAATCTGGACAAGGACTTCAAGGTGAACATCGAAGTGAACCACGCTACTTTGGCAGGCCATACCTTCGAACACGAATTGTGCGTAGCCGTAGACAACGGCATGTTGGGCTCTATCGACGCCAACCGCGGTGACTATCAGAACGGATGGGATACAGACCAGTTCCCGATTGACAATTACGAACTGACTCAGGCGATGATACAGGTTATCCGCAACGGCGGATTCGGCAATGGCGGTACGAACTTCGATGCCAAGACCCGTCGTAACTCTACCGACTTGGAAGACATCTTCATTGCACATATCGCAGGTATGGATGTAATGGCACGTGCCTTGCTGAGTGCAGCCAAGATGCTGGAAGAGTCTCCGTACAAGAAGATGCTGGCAGACCGTTACGCTTCGTTCGATGCCGGAAAAGGTAAGGAATTCGAAGAAGGCAAGCTGACACTGGAAGACGTGGTTGCATACGCCAAGACCGTAGGCGAACCGAAACAGACCAGCGGCAAGCAGGAACTGTATGAAGCCATCCTGAACATGTACTGCTAATTGAATGAAGAATGAAGAATTAAGAATGAAGAATTGGTTGACATCAACCATTCTTCATTCCTCATTCTTCATTCTTGTTTTTTAATTCTTCATTCTTAATTTTTAATTTAATATCATGGATTATACAGAAAAAGGCAGTAAAGCCTATCTCTTTTCGATTGTACTGGTGGCGGTAATCGGCGGACTGCTCTTCGGGTATGATACGGCTGTTATTTCCGGAGCGGAAAAAGGGCTTCAGGCTTTCTTCATGGGGGCGACCGATTTCTCTTATACCGATGCGGTACATGGCATTACTTCTTCCAGTGCTTTAATCGGATGCATTATCGGAAGTGCCGTTTCCGGTTTTTTTGCTTCGCATTACGGACGTAAGAAAACCTTATTTATCGCAGGATTGTTGTTCTTGATTGCAGCATTGGGAACATACGACCCTGAATTCCTTTTCTTTGAACACGGGAAACCGACTTTCCCGTTGCTTATCGCTTTCAACATTTACCGTATTATTGGCGGAATCGGTGTCGGTCTGGCTTCGGCTATTTGCCCGATGTATATTGCGGAGATAGCTCCGAGCAATATCCGCGGCACGTTGGTTTCGTGGAACCAGTTTGCTATTATCTCCGGTCAGTTGATTGTATATATCGTTAATTTCCTGATTTTGGGCGATAATGTCAATCCGGTGATAAAGATGGTAGAAGGTGTGAATCAGATTTTGAATCCGGGCGAAGCAGCATGGACCATTGAAACCGGATGGAGGCTGATGTTCCTGAGCGCAGGTGTTCCTGCCGCAATTTTCTCATTCTTGGTTTTGCTGGTTCCTGAAACGCCCCGTTATTTGGCGATGTGCGGGAAAGACGAGAAAGCCTTGCAGGTGCTTGCCCGCATCAATGGCTTGACACAGGCGAAGTCTATTTTGGCAGATATCAAAGCGACGGCTGAAGAGAAAACCGAAAAGCTTTTCACTTACGGCTGGCTCGTTATATTCGTAGGCATTATGTTGAGCGTGTTCCAGCAGGCGGTGGGTATCAATGCCGTGCTTTATTTCGCGCCTCGCATTTTTGAAACGATGGGCATGAGCAGCCCGATGGTCCAGACGGTGTTTATGGGCATTGTCAACCTGTTGTTTACCTTGCTTGCCGTATTTACGGTAGAGCGTTTGGGACGCCGTCCGTTGCTGATTACAGGCTCTATCGGTATGGCAATCGGCGCTTTCGGGGTAGCTTGCTGCAATTTGGTTTCAGGTCTTCCTCCCATTCTGTCTGTTGTCAGCATCATGGTGTATAGTGCTTCCTTCATGTTCAGCTGGGGGCCGATTTGCTGGGTGTTGATAGCCGAGATATTCCCCAATACCATCCGTGGGGCAGCTGTAGCGATAGCTGTGGCGTTCCAATGGATATTCAACTTCATCGTATCGTCTACCTTCTTGCCGATGTATAACATGAGTGCGGGAGATATGGGCGAGAAGTTCGGTCACATGTTTGCATACGGTCTGTATGGCATCATTTGCATTCTGGCTGCTCTGTTCGTATGGAAACTGGTGCCCGAAACCAAGGGAAAGACGCTGGAAGATATGAGCAACTTGTGGAAAAGCAAGAAATGATTCGGAACAGTTAGGTTAATTACTTTTCTTCATGAGAAAGGGGGTGCCATTCGGTTGGCATCCTTTTTCTTTTGTCGCTTCCCGATAAAATAACTCACTGATTTACTTTGTTCTTCTGCAAATATTTATGCAAAAGTTTTTCTATTTTACACAAAATACATATATTTGCGATATGTAAAATTGTAAGAGGCTCAGTATGAATCAGAGTAATAATCATGTAGTAGTGATGGCGGGAGGAGTAGGAAGCCGTTTTTGGCCGATGAGCACTACTGATTTTCCCAAGCAGTTTATTGATGTATTAGGGTGTGGAAAGACCTTGCTTCAGCTGACGGTGGACCGTTTTCGTGAAGTGTGCGAACCGGGGAATATGTGGGTTGTTACCTCGGCGGCTTATGCCGATTTGGTGAAAGAGCAATTGCCCGATATCGATTCGGAGCATATATTGCTTGAACCTTGCCGGAGAAATACGGCTCCGTGTATTGCGTACGTAAGCTGGAAGATAAAGGCGCGAAATCCGCGAGCCAATATCGTGGTGACTCCGAGCGACCATATCGTACTGGACCAGCGTGAGTTTGTACGGGTCATTAATTCTGCCTTGAAGTTTACGGCAGATTCGGATGCTGTGGTAACGCTGGGCATGAAGGCTACCCGTCCTGAAACAGGCTATGGCTATATCGAAGGAGACCTTTCGATGGCATGTCCTTCCAATAAGGAAATCTATCGGGTGGATGCGTTCAAGGAAAAGCCGGACTTGGAGACTGCCAAACGTTATTTGCAACGGAAGAATTATTTTTGGAATGCAGGGATATTTATATGGAACGTGAATACGATAGTCAACGCCATGCGGGTTTACCAGCCTGCAATGGCAAAGACATTTGAAGGTTTGCTTCCTTATTATTATACCGATAAAGAGCAAGAACTGATAGACGAGCATTTCCCGATGTGCGAGAACATTTCCATCGATTATGCCATTATGGAGAAAGCCGATGAAATCTATGTATTCCCGGCGGCATTCGGTTGGAGCGATTTGGGTACATGGGGGTCGTTGCATGATAATATGAAGAAAGATGCGCATAACAATGTGTGCATCGGCGAGAATATCTATCTGCATGAAAGCCGGAACTGCATTGTACACACCACACAAGAAAAGAAAGTTATCGTGCAGGGGCTGGACGGGTATATCATAGCCGAAAAAAATGACCGCCTGTTGATTTGTCGCCTGAGCGAGGAGCAACGCATCAAGGATTTTGCAAGCGAGTGATTCGGTAGAGTAGAGAGGCGTGGTGCGTCATGCCTCAATTATTCGCATGAATAACAAGAATACAATGAAACGTAAAATGAAAGATTATGCCCTGTTGACATTGAAGGGCATATGTATGGGGGCAGCCGATGTCGTTCCCGGAGTATCGGGCGGTACGATTGCTTTTATTGTAGGAATATACGATGAACTCATTGATTCCATCAAAAGCATCAACCGTGAGAGTCTGAAGATGTTCTTCACGGGCAAATGGAAGACATTTTGGCGGATGATTAACGGGAATTTCCTGTTTTCTCTTTTATTGGGCATCGGTATCAGTATTTTTTCGTTGGCGAAGCTGATTACGTGGCTCTTGGTTGCTTATCCGATATTGGTATGGGCGTTCTTCTTCGGGCTGGTGCTGGCGTCTACGTGGTTTGTGGGCAAGGATATTAAGGAATGGAACTGGAAAACCCTTACCGGATTTGTGCTGGGGGCTGCAATTGCCTATTATATTACGGTGGCTACACCTGCCGAAACACCTTCCAATCTGTTGTTCATTTTCTTATGCGGAGCGATAGCCATTTGCGCCATGATTCTTCCCGGCATTTCGGGTAGTTTCATTTTGGTGTTGCTGGGCAAATATTTTTTCGTGATGGAAGCCGTAAAGACATTCAATCTGAAGATAATCCTTGTTTTTGCTGCCGGTGCATTCTTGGGTATCACCAGTTTTTCGCGTGTATTGTCGTATGCCTTGAAGCATTTCCGTAACATCACGCTGGCGGTGCTCACCGGTTTTATGTTGGGCTCGCTTAATAAAGTGTGGCCCTGGAAAGAAACGGTAAAGACTTTTGTCGACAGCCACGGGGTTACCAAACCCTTGATTGAGGTGAATGCAATGCCTGACCAGTATATTCTCGAAGCTGCACTACTGGCTCTTGCAGGCTTCTTTTTGGTTTATGTGCTCGAGAAACTTTCTTCCCGAAAAAGTGCCGGATAAGTTATACTTCCGCATTTTGCCTAATTAGCTGTAGGGGCGTATCGCATACGCCCTGAAGACATTCGCATGGAGAAGTGGATGCATTCGGGCGTATGCGATACGCCCCTACATGGGATGTTTGCGGATATTCAATTAAGTTATATTTCTCACAGCATTCATTGTGCATTTTGTATAGGTTATGTAGAGACAATGTGATGACACATCGTCTCTACATAAAACGGCGCAAACAGAGGATTATCTTTGTTCGTTATTCTTCGCTAAAGATAGGTTCTGTAGTCTGTTGAGGCGTGCGGTAGAACAGTACGGCACTGTCGTTTGAACGAATGTGCTGCTGGCGGATGAGCTTAATCATTTCGGCTCCTGCCCAAAGTGCCGGACCGTATCCGTGGGCGGCATAGACGTTGACCGGGCGGTAATAATAGAAAGCGGGGTCGAATCCCATGCCGGTGCCTACACAGACTCCTTCTACTTGTCCTTTGTCGTTAATTGCCGAAGATACGGCGTGCCAGCCGAGGGTGACTACCGGTCCGTATGCCATTGCATCAATCCAGCCCTTGTTGATGGCATGTGCCATGCAATAGACGTACAGGGCTGTAGCAGATGTCTCTTCATACGAATCATTCCGGTCAAGCAGCTGGTGCCAGAAGCCGTTCTTGCCTTGGCATGCTGCCAACCCGCGCACATGAGCACGAAGCAGGTTGATGATTTTGTCACGTCCGGCAAAATCTTCAGGCAATACATCGAGCACTTCGCACATGGTGAGGATTGCCCAACCGTTGGCACGTCCCCAATGGAATGCCGGATGATCGGCCATGCTTTCTACCCAGCCGTGACGGAACAAGCCTTTTTCAGGCACAAACATGCGGTTTGCAAACTGAAGGACTTGCTTGACGGCCTCTTCGTAATAGGTTTGGCTTTTGCTTTTGTCGTAGCTTCCCATCAGTGCAACGGAAGGGATTCCCATAAACATATCGTCCAGCCACAGGCTGTTCTTGTAGGGGCGAAGGCGGGCGAATGTTCCGTCGGAAAGGCGGTATTCTTTGTTGATGATAAAATCAAAATAATTGTCGATGAGGGCATCCGTTTTCAGTCCGGGGTCTTTCAGCTTGGCTTTAATCATCGAAGCGCATACGGCTCCGGCGTCATCGAGTGCATGAGGCATCAGTATCTGGCGCATCTGAGGGTCGATGTCTTTGCCTTCATCTGCCAGTTTGCGGAAGTGAGGAGCCACTTCGGCAAGGAAGTTGAAGCGGTTGTAGGCATAATTCCGGTAAGCTTCGTCGCCCGTAGCGTCGAATGCGGAAAGCATGGCAGAGTAGGTCACTCCCCATTCGTAACTTGCCAGACGGAAGGCTCCCCGTTCTAATTGTGAGTGTTCGTCTATCTTGGCATAATCCGTAATAACACTACCCGTCCGGCTGTCTACAACCCGTGTGGGTGTATTGTTTTCCAAATAATGCAAGATACGGTCCATGTCTTGTTTCACTTCCTCGGCGGTCACTACACCGTATCCTTTCTGATAGGCGGGCTTCAGCAGATGAAGGGGCGTGTTCGAGTCATTGACGGGTTGATTGCTCTCTTGTGCTGCGGCTATGCTTCCTATACAAAGCAATGCCGTTAGTGCGGTGTTTCGTAACATAGTCTTATTCTTTTTTAGTATGAATTATTCATTGAATGTATATCCCCGGAAAGTTCCTTTCAGGTCGGGACCGATATAGAATCCGGGTTGTGTGGGTTGGTTGTAAGCCACGTTTTCCGTAGCCATGCTGATGCGGTATGCCGGGTCTTCCAAGAATGTATGGAAACGGTAGACGGTAGGAATCGTGGTTACGTAAAGCCGGAGCGAACGGTTGTCATTCGTGCGGAGCAACACTTCTTCGCGCCAGTCTCCGGTGATGTCGCCTTGCAAGGCAGGAACTGATTTCGTGCCGTTGTTCGAATCGCATCCTTCGAACGTGGCAATCACATCGCAACGCTTGTTTTCCCAATCGTATTTGCTTATCCGGTTTTTATCCAATAACTCCCGGAGCAGGTCGCCGTCCCACCATACAGCCATGTTGTAGCTCAGTCCTTCCACTTCGTTGGCAACGATTTCTCCCTTGATGTTACGGATGCCTTGCGAAGCCAGCGACCACATTTCCACGCCATAGTTGGTTGGGTCGATATCCGCAGCCATGCAACGTCCTACGTCTGATTTGTCGGGAACTTGGAACAGGACTTTGCCCGTCCGTGCATCGCGGAAGCTGGAACCGTCTTTATGATTTTCGTGGCATGCCCATACTTGCAAGTCGGGTTTGGAAGGGTCGAACTGGGTGAGGTGAAGTGCATCGCCGTGTCCCATGCCGGTAGAGTAAAGTCCTTTGCCGTCATGGTCGATGGTGCAGGAACCGTAGATGATTTCATCGCATCCGTCTCCGTCTACATCGGCTACACGCAGGTTGTGGTTTCCCTGACCGGAATACGCTTCCCATTCGGGCTGGTAGCTGTCAAAGAACCAATGCGGGGTCAGCTCTTTTCCGTTCCAGTCGAATGCGGCAAGCGTGGCACGTGTGTAATATCCCCGGCACATCACTACACTGGGATGAATGCCGTCCAGGTAAGCGATGCATGCCAGGAAACGGTCGCTCCGGTTGGCACGGGTATCGCCCCAGTCTTGCAGGTCTCCACGTGGAGGAATGTAATCGATGGTTTGCATGGCTTCACCGGTCAGCCCGTTGAATACGGTCAGGTATTCGTTTCCGGTCAGGATTCTTCCCTGATTGCGTGGAGGTGCTCCGGCGTTCATTTTGCTTCGCGGGTCATTGGGGGAAAAGTCTCCTCCGCGCGGTGCATTGGGGTCGCCTTTTTCCCGATAGTCGGCATTGGCGTTTCCGATAACTTTCCCTTTGCCGTCTACGGTACCGTCAGAAGTCTTCATCACCACTTCGGCACGTCCGTCTCCGTCCAAGTCGAATACCATGAATTGGGTATAGTGCGCGCCGGCACGGATGTTCCGGCCGAGGTCAATACGCCATAGCTTTTCGCCCGTGAGGCGGTAGCAATCGAAATAGACATTGCCTGTATAGCCGTCGTGGGCATTGTCGTGAGCGTTCGAAGGATCCCATTTCAAGATGATTTCGTAGTTGCCGTCTCCGTCTACATCGCCGATAGAAGCATCATTGGGCGTATACGAATAGGTATCTCCGGCAGGAGTTGTTCCGTCGGCTGGCTTATCCAATGGAATGTCTATGTAACCCGAAGGCGCATGGGCAGGCAGGGTATAAGTGCCTCCTTCGCTTTCTTTTCCGTCTACAACGGGTCTTACCGTATATTCGGCAGGCTGCGTTCCGGTATAAGTATCTGTATAAAATGTTCCCGTTCCGGCGGGCACGCTGGCGATTTTAGTCCCGTTCCGATAGAGGTTGAACGTGGTCTGCATCGGGTCGGACGAAAGATAGCGCCACGATACGGCTACTTGGTTCGGGTTTTGCCGGACAGCTACTACACCCCGTCCCAGTTTTTCCTGCTGGAGGCGGGTAAAGTCATAACGGGGCTGCGCAAGCCCCATGGAAGCAATGCTGCATAAAGCAAGCAGCAGCAATCCTTTTCGTTGTGTTTTCATGTCTTATCTTTCTATTTTATTTGTAATTATTTGTAACTCTATTCTTTTTCGAGGAGCCTTCCGTCTACGCGTATGTCACGGTACAGGATGTTCTCGGCATCATCTGTTACGAATAGCGGACGTTCATCGGGCTGTTCGAAATAAAAGTTGATTTGATTGAAAAATACATTCTTTGCATGACGGATGTAAAAGCCTTTAGCCGGAATGGTTCCGAACATCCACGGTTCGGGATAAGCCTTCTCCTGTTCGGGGACAATGCTGGGAGCGTCTTCTGCCCGGTATCCTCCTTTATAATATAGGTTGATGTCGGTCAGTGTCACGTCTTCGATGATGCCTCCGGGCACTCCGCTGATAATCGAGGCATAGCGGGAGTCTACGTTGTAGGCATTGACATGGCTGATGCGGATGCGTTTCATCGAGCCTGCCGGAGTGCCTTCGGGGCTGCGCATCCGCGCTCCCAGACGCAGGAATATGCCGGCATTGACAATGTCGCGCATCGTGATGTTGCTGATGACGATGTCCTCCAGTCTGCCTCCGTCTACAGTTTCCAGCGCCAAGCCCCGGCAATGTTCGAAGATGCAGTTCGTAATGGCGATGTTCCGGAAACCTCCGCTCGATTCGGTGCCTATCTTGATGCGCCCCGTGCGGAATCCATGGTCGGGCGCTTGCGGCTCGTCCAGCTCCCATGTGGCATTCAGCATCGTGCCCCGGTCGTAGCCGCTCACGTAGCAATCGGATATCGTGACGTTTTCGGTATCTCTGAACTTGCCCAGCGTATACGAGGCTTTCAGAACGATGGCATCGTCCCAAGGGGTATTGACACTGCATGCATGGATGCGTACGTTCCGGCAACAATCTATGTCGAACCCGTCGCGGTTGGTATCGGCTTTTACGTTGTAAACCGTCAGGTTGTCCACCCCTGTGGCAAGCAGGGCAAAATGGCCGCAATGCAGCATGTTCAGGTCTTTTATCGTCACGTTCTTGCAATCTTTCAGGCTGATGGCTTTGTTCCCCACACCGTCCAGCCGGCTTTCTTCGCGGGTCAGCCCTTTCCCGTAGATGGTTCCGGGTCCGCTGATGGTGATGTCTTCCAGCCCGATGCCCCATAGGAGCGAGTTTTTCCAATGGCTGTGCCCGAAGTCCTGGTAAGCGGTATGCTCGTTGGGTTCGGGCGAATCGTATCCTTGGGTTTCGGTGGGGAAGGCTCCTACGATGGTTGCACCTTGCTCTAAGTGCAGATGGATATGGCTGGCAAGGCGTATGGAGTAGCATGCATATTCTCCTGCAGGTATATGCACGGTCCCTCCTCCCTGGGCTGCGGCGGTTTGGATGGCTTGGTTGATGGCTTCGGAATCGATGTGTATGCCGTCTCCTACGGCTCCGAAGTCCTTGACATTATAGGTGTCTGCCTGTGCGTTTAGGATGCCTAAGCCGAGGAACAGGCAAATGAGTGCGATGCTCTTTTTCATGGCTGTACGGTTAAAGATTGAACAAGACGGGGCAACATATAATAGGTATAGTCCGCGCTCCGGTTGGGTTTATATAGACAAAGGTAGGCTTTCTCTCCTTTCTTTATCGAGGTGATGCCGCATAAGACCGGCGCGTCTGTCTTTTTCCCTGACTGGAAAAGCGTCATTGGCGTGTCTTGTTTTCTTCCGTTGCACAGGCGGATGTCCGGGCAGGGCGGAACCAGGGCTTGCGTCACTTTCAGCTGCATGACTTTGCCGTGATAGACCGTTATCAGATTCCCTTCTACATTGAATACATTGTCTTTGCAATATTCCGGAGCGATGCGGGTGCCGGCTTGGGGTGAATCAAATCCGCCGATGGCCCATGCTATACGGGCAGAGTCGGGAAGAGAAAGGTTGGTGATTTCGAGAATGAATCCTTGCGTGTCCTTCAGCGGAATGTGGCGGATGCCGAGCCTCTTTTCCTTGACCAGCGTGTCTTCTTTGTCCAGCCACCTGTCGGCGCTGTTTCCTGTCGTCCCTATGACGAGCGTGCCTGCTCCGTTGGGCATGGAATATGCCGCAGGAGTTTGTGCTTGTACGATACAGCCCGCCATAAGGCAAAGCAATGTACAGATTAGGTTTTTCATGTGTTCTGTCCTTTAATTGGATGTTGTCTATGTGTTTTTGGTACAAAAGTACGACATTTATGGATGCGCATACATGGAATATTGTACAGAAGCCATGATATTTGTGTAAAAAACGGGTAGGGAGACGGCATCAATCAAAAATCTTTTTAGCTTTGCGTCCGGATAATCTTAATTTATGATACGATATGGTTTATAGAAAAAAGACACGATGGATGGCTTTGGCACTGGGATGTATCTGTTCGGTGCAAGGGCTTTTTGCCCAGCAAGCCTGGTTCGATGAGAAAGATTTGACGTTGACCGGTGCTTATTATTATCCCGAACATTGGGACGAAAGCCAGTGGGAACGCGACTTAAAGCAAATGCATGAGTTGGGTTTTGAGTTTACACATTTTGCCGAGTTCGCTTGGGCGCAATTGGAACCGCAGGAAGGAGTGTACGACTTTGCGTGGCTCGACCGTGCCGTGGCTTTGGCGGACAAATACGGCCTGAAGGTTGTGATGTGTACCTCGACCGCTACCCCTCCCGTATGGTTGAGCCGGAAATATCCGGAGATTCTGGTAAAGAACGAAGACGGGACGGTGTTGGACCACGGGGCACGCCAGCACGCCTCTTTTGCCTCACCGCTTTACCGGGAGCTGGCATCGCGCATGATAGAGGCATTGGCACGCCATTACGGGAACGATCCGCGCATCGTCGGGTGGCAATTGGATAATGAGCCGAATGTGCAGTTCGATTATAATCCGAAAGCCGAAGAAGGGTTCCGCCTGTTCCTGAAAGAGAAGTACAACGGCAACATCGCGGAGCTGAACAAGGCGTGGGGCACCTCGTTCTGGAGCGAAGTGTATGCGTCGTTCGATGAAATCACGCTCCCGAAGATGAAGCAGATGTTTATGAACGCGCATCAGATACTCGATTACAAGCGTTATGCGGCAAAAATGACCTGTGATTTCCTGGACGAGCAATGCGGACTGATTAAGAAATATGCGAAGAACCAGTGGGTGACGACCAATTACATTCCGGATTACGACCGGGGAATCATCGGCGGAAGCCAGTCGCTTGATTTCGTGAGCTACACCCGCTATATGGTGTACGGCGACAATGAAGGCATCGGTAGAAGAGGATACCGTGTAGGGAATCCGCTTCGGATTGCAATGGCGAATGACTTCTTCCGTCCGATAGACGGGACGTATGGCGTGATGGAACTCCAGCCGGGACAAGTGAACTGGGGAAGCATCAATCCCCAGCCTCTGCCCGGAGCGGTACATTTATGGCTTTGGAGCGTGTTTGCCGGAGGTTCGGACTTTATATGCACCTACCGGTACCGCCAGCCGCTTTACGGTACGGAGCAATATCATTATGGCATTGTGGGTACGGACGGGGTAACGGTGACGCCCGGTGGAAGAGAGTACGCCCAGTTTATCCGTGAAATCAAGATGTTGCGCCAAGAGGCGGAGGCATTCGACGAGAAGCCGGATGATTACCTGAAACGCACCACCGCCATTCTATGGAATCCGGAGAATTACTGGAGCATGGACCGCCAGAAACAAAACCGCACGTGGGACACTTTCCGTCACCTGAACCATTATTACCGGGCATTGAAAGCGTATGGAGCGCCGGTGGATATCATTTCGGAAGAGAAAGACTTTGCCCGGTATCCCGTACTGATTGCGCCGGCATACGAGCTGGCGGACTCAGCATTGGTAGACCGCTGGAAAGCGTATGTGGAGAACGGAGGAAACCTTGTATTGACTTGCCGTACCGGATTGAAAGACCGTTTCGGGCGTTTCCCCGAAGCACCTTTCGGAGCCATGATAAAAGACTTGACCGGCAATGAACTGGAGTTTTATGATTTATTGCTTCCGGAAACACCCGGCACCGTTTCGATGGACGGGACCGATTATGCCTGGAATACGTGGGGCGATGTATTGAAGCCGGACGCTTCGAATGAAATTTGGGCTACTTATAAGGAAGAGTTCTACGAAGGGAAGCCTGCCGTGACCTTCCGGAAATCAGGAAAAGGGAGCGTTACTTATATCGGTGTAGATACGCAAGACGGAATGTTGGAACGGAAGGTGCTGGATAAGCTCTATGCCCGTTTGCAAATCGGTGTCATGGATTTGCCGTATGGCGTCACCTTGGAATACCGCAACGGATTGGGCATCGTGTTGAATTATAGCGACAAGCCTTATCGTTTCCCGCTTCCCGAAGGAAGCAAGGTTTTGGTAGGGACGCCCGATATCCCTACGGCGGGTGTGCTGGTGTTTAAGTATTGATGGGGAAATAGAACACAGAGACACAGCGTTTTTCTTTGAGTGTTGATGTTTTCGCAGGCCTGCGATTTGCTGCCCACGTTGTGGGGAAGCTTTCGCAGGCTTGCAATTTGCTGCCCACGTTGTGGGGAAGCTTTCGCAGGCCTGCAATTTGTTGCCCACGCCGTGGGGAAGCTTTCGTAGGCCTGCAATTTGTTGCCCACGCCGTGGGGAAGCTTTCGCAGACCTGCAATTCGTTGCCCACGGTGTGGGGAAGCTTTCGCAGGCCTGCAATTCGTTGCCCACGGTGTGGGGAAGCTTTCGCAGGCCTGCAATTCGTTGCCCACGGTGTGGGGAGGCTTTCGCAGGCTTGCAATTCGTTGCCCACGCCGTGGGGAAGCTTTCGCAGACCTGCGGTTTCTTTGATTGAACACAGAGACACAGAGGCACAGAGAATCAATAAGAGAGGACAAAGTTCACAGAGTCTGTCTTTTTCTCCGTGAACATTGTCCTCTCTAAAAATAAAACTTTGTCACGCTGGATTTGTAATCCAGCGTAATTATATGTGCGGATTTGTAATCCGCATCGTCAGCTAATGGTTCCGGATTGCAAATCCGGTTCTTTTATTACGCCAGATTGCAAATCCGGCGTGACGGGGAAAAAATAAAACTCCGTGTCTCCGTGCCTCTGTGTTCCAATTTTTTTCGCAAACTATTTAAATTAATTCCCGTCCGGCTTCTCTATTTCCGTGAAGGGGCTGTTGTCCCATTTGAACTCGTCCGGATTATCGGGACGGGCCGGGTCGAAACTTTGATAATCGGGTCTGAGGTATTGCGTCAACGGAAGGTCCAGTTGCTTCATTCCTTCGATGACACATTTCGCGATTTCGTAGGCTCCATACGGATTGAAATGGGTATTGTCGGCTAATTCCCGGTCTTGTCCGGGATATGTTCCTGCCGGATAATGTACGAACGCTTTCTTCGAGTTTTCCACTCCCAAGGTTTCATAGAACGTGCGGGTCATGTCGTGCAGTTCGAGCACGGGCACATTCTCGCGCCCTGCCACCCAACGCATGGCGTCGGGATAATCTTCGTGCGTCTCTTTTATCTTTCCGTTTTCATCGAACGAGCGGCGCTGGGTAGGTGTGACGAAGATCGGAATGCCTCCCTTCGAGCGTACTTCATCTACAAATGTCTTCAGTTGGGTGGCAAAGAAGTAATAGGCGCCTTTTCCCGCGCCTTTCAGTTTCTGGTCGTTGTGCCCGAACTCGATGAACATATAGTCGCCCGGCTTCATTTGGCTCAGCGCTTTTTTCAGCCGTCCGGCCTTGATGAACGTGTCCGCGCGTTCTCCGCTCTCTGCGTAGTTGGCAAAGCAGATACGCTCATCGAAGAAGCGGGGAATCATTTGCCCCCAGCTTGCCCATGGCTCGTTGTCCTGGTCTACTACGGTCGAGTTTCCGGCAAGGAATACCGTCGGGACGTTTTCTATCCGTTCGATTTCCAGACGTGCCAGACAAGGGGCGCTTCCGTTAAACTCGAACGTAAGCTTGTCGTCCCAGTTCAGCTTGCCTTGTTCGCGCTTCTTGATTTGCACTTTCTCTTTTCCGGATATGAGGGTATTGCGCTTGTTGATGGTAAAGGAATAGGTCTTGAACTCTCCTTTGCGTGTGGCGATGTTTTCCAGGAACAGACGCCGGGATTCTCCGCGTACGGTGGTGACTCCGGCTTGTTTCTTGCTTCCTAACGTGACCGTAACCCGATAGTTCCCGTCGGGTACATTCACCGAGAAGAAGAAAGGCTGGTTGGATTTGCTTTCGGGAGCCGGAAGCAGGTCGTAGCCGAATCCGTCCGCACCGGGATAGACCGATTCGGAAGTGATGGAGATACATCCGTCCGAAGCTTTTCCCGAAGGGTTGAATTGGAAGCAATAGTCTTGAGCCGTTCCGTTTGTAGCCGGAGCCGTTTCGGATGCATAATTGACCGGAATCAGCCGCACGTTTCCGTTCAGTCCCGAAGGCATGGGCTCCAGGTGGCTGTAGTCTCCTTTCTTATAATTAAGCTTGACCATGTTGATTTCCTTGAATATGCGCCATTTGACTCCCTGGCGGTCCATTTCGGAAATACGGTTGCACGGAAGGTTGGTCACCTCTATTTCAATCGTGTTCTTGCCCGGCTTCAGCCATTTGCCTATGGATAAGCGGAACGGAACCGCCCATGCGGTACCGGCATCGTTCCCGTTGATGCGTACCCGTGCGCTTTCGCGTACGTCTCCTAAGTCAAGTATCCAGTCGTCCGCTTTCAGTGTGGGGCGGTCGATGGTCAATGTATAGCGTCCTGTGCCCATGTTGGTTTTCGCGTCGGGATGCTCCAGTTCGGTCCATGAGGTGGGCGTGTCGATGTCGAACTCTCCTTCGATGGCAGGCGTACTTTCGATGAAGGTGAGTTTCCATCCATGGTCCAAGCTCAGGCTGAGCGGTTGCTCTTCGATGTATTTCCATGCCGTTTGTCCCTCCGGTTTCTTTTCGAAGGTCTGCACGATGATGCTTTCTCCCGATTTCAGTTGCAGCCTGATTTCCAGGCGTCCGTCTTTCATGCGGGTTTGTGCCAGGCCCTTTTCTCCGTTCATCGGATTGAAGAGCATAGCCGAAGGCTCGCCTACGTTGAGCGGTATCCAAGCGTCTACATCCTTGCTTTGCAGGCAGGAGATGAAGTAATGGTGTCCGGTAGGGTTCGCGCGGCGGATGAATTGGAGGCCGTAGCGTGTCTTCATTTCTTCGGCCGGGGTTCCGGTCGCTTCCAACACCTGATGATAGTCGGACCCGATGATGATGCGTCCCTTTCCGATGGGATAGTCTTGTGTCTCGTCGAAGGAAGCGGTTTCGGGAAGTTCAGCCAAGACAGAAGCAAAGGCTTTCCGGTTCTTTTCCAGCTGGCTGTATCCGGGCACGTCCTCGGGATATTGGTCTACAAACACGACCGTTGCTCCTTGGCGCGCCAGGCTCACAAGCTTTTTGAGTGTAGCTGCCGGCATAAGGCGGGCGGCGGGCACGACCAGTGCCTTGTAATGGGTTCCTCCGCTTGTCACCAGTTCCGTATTCTCGCACCGGGTGGTCTTTATAAAGGCATCCGAGATGTAATCCACGTCGAATCCGCCGGCTATAATCGTCTGGATGGTCTTGATGAACTTGGGCGCATATCGGTCCATCTTATGGATGTCGAACATCACCATGCGTCCGGGCAGTTCGTCCCATATGTCATAAATGGGCAGGTAAACCAGGAAATCGTTGTCCGGTTGCCCCATCTGGAGGAAAGACTGGCATCGGGTGATGTACTGGAAGAAAGCCGGAGCATCCCGCCATATCGTGTTTGTGGGCGACATGTTGATGCTGGCATAGAAACGCCATCCGGGCCATGCGGCTTCCTGGGGCGAATAAGGTGTGCCGTGGAAGAACATGTGGTTCACTCCCGAAACAAACATCAGGTCCATGTCGGGCTTGCATTGCGACAGGGACGTGCGGAAGTGGTCGGTGAGCCACGTAAATGTTTCCGAGGAAACGTAAGGCTTTCCCGATATGTGCGCCGCCGATGAGGCATATTTCAGCATCGAGATATCCGAGAAGTTCGGGCGGGTCAGCGAGTCTTTGCGCAGGCCTTTGATGTGGAAATCGGTCAGGCCGAATCCTTCGATTTCGGGGATGTCCACCGATGCGTAGGTATCAATCAGGTTGGCGGGAGACCCGTGCGCCTGGTTCCGGGTGGTGCTTCCGTGGCTGTGCGCCCATTGTGTCCAGGGAACGGTAAAGTTGTCTATCAGCATTTCGCCCATGGTTTCCCGATAGTCCGAAACAATCCGACGGGTTGTTTCCGGGCGGATTGTATCCAGAAATTCCGGGAAATGCTCTTCCAGCTTATATCCTCTCCGCTTCTCGAATTCTTCTAATAAGCTGGGAGTCCAGTCGGCTCCGTACACCTCGTAAGAGTCGTTGAAGAACGAGCGGGGATAAGACGCCTGGCTTCCCTCGAAAGCATGGTCGAACTTGCTGAAATAATCCTTTACCGCCTGAGGGTTCAAGTGGTCCATTACGTATCCTTCTCCTCCGGGAGCGGCACGCTTTACCTTTTGCAGCGTCTTGCCAATGAAGAGAGCCACCAGTTCCCATTCTCCTTCGGGCGCGTCCCAAACCAGCTTCCCGTCACTCACTTTCGAGGTCAGGTCGAGGCAGGTGCCTTTCCCGTCGTATGCCATAAGGCGGTTCAGGCGGGCGATTCCCTTTTGCCGTTTGGCTTCTTTCGGGTCGCTTATCCGGATATCCAGTGTCACTTTTTTGCCCCCGTCTGCCTGCCAGGTCTCGAACAAGGCTTTCGAGGCGGCTTCTTCTATGGTGACTTCCGGACCTCCGAAGGGCCATCCGGTTCCGGTATTCATATCGATGTCGATGCCGTTCTTTTTCCCTTCGGCTTGGGTGTAACGGAGCATTTCCATCCATTTGGGCGAGAGGAAATCGATGTCGTTCTTGTCGTTCCCTTGCACTCCGTAGATGGGAGTAATCTCCAGGCTTCCCAGTCCGGCGCTGCCGTATTCCGCTAAGTTATAGGAAAGGTTTTTCTCGTCGACTGCACTCCCCAGCCACCACCAGCGGCTTCCGGGTCTGGCTTCCGGCAGTACTTCGGGCCAGTCTTGGGCTTGTGCGATGCCGCCCAAAAGCAGGAATGCCCATAAGAGGTTGTTCTTTTTCATGTGTTCTTGATATTAGTTAGATGATTGAGAAAGCAAAATTAGCGCGTTTTTCTTAATTATCCTATGTATAAAAGTACATATTCATAGATTATTGTACCGTTATGTACATGAAAATCGTTGGCATTGTTAATTCTTTCTTGTATATTTGCATTTTATGCACAATGGGACGCGCTTGAAAACGCAGGCGGCTGCATGGACCGACGCAAGCGGTTGCATGAGCCGATGCGGGCGGTTGCGTAAGCCAACGCAGGCGGTTGTGTGGAAAGAGGCTTACGGAGGTGTGAAAACTATATTATATAAGGAGTAAGAGAGAGACATGAGTGAGTTGTCGGAAAAGGTAAGAATAGGGGTATGCCTTGTCCTTTTGTGGATAGGGCTGATGCCGGCTTATGCTACGGTTGAAGTACGTTCGGAACGTTTGACTACGGCAGACGGGTTGGCTAATAATTCTATCCGGTACATGTATCAGGACAGCAAGGGCTTTATCTGGATGGCTACCCTGAACGGACTGAACCGGTATGACGGGAATTCGTTCATCACGTTCCGTCCCCAAAAGACATCCGGCATATCGCTTGCCGACCATCGGGTAAAGATGATTCATGAGGACAGGCACGGCTTTTTATGGATAACCACCTCGGCCGACCTGATAAGTTGCTATGACCTGAAACACGACTGCTTCGTGGATTTTACGGGATGCGGCGAATACCGGGACCATTATCGGGAAGCGATGGTGCTGGATGATGCCGTATGGCTTTGGGGGGCTGTCGAAGGGTGCAGGCGCATTGAATATCAGGAGGGGAAGTTCGTTTCGCAAGCGTTTACCGAGGGTAACGGCTCCTTGATGAGCGATGACGTGTGTTTTGTGCGGCAGGTAGGGGACAAGATTTGGATAGGCACCCGCAAGGGGGCGTATTATTGGAAAGAAGGCAAGCTGGTTGCGGTAGACCGGACACACTCTTTCTGGAAAGCCCTGTCGCATGGACGGACGGTCTTGCTGGTCTCGTCCGAAGGGGAGCTGTTCCGCATGGAGAAAGATACGCTGGCAAGTGTGGGGCGCCTGCCCAGGCATACGCAAGACTGGGCGATGACCGGCCTGTTCCGCATCGGAAAGAGGCAGTACGTGCTGACCTCCGAGGGGACATTGGAAATCGACATGGAAACTTGCCGGGTGCGGAAGGCTTCGGAGTATTACGACATACCGGGAGGCTCTTCGCGGAAAGACAACCGGGGAAATTATTGGATTTATAACCGTTCGGGCAGGCTGTATTATATCGAGGCGGAGACGGGCAGGAAGAAGGAATTTGAAGTGATGCCTCCCGACAAGCTGGGCTTTATCGACAAGGAACGGTATTACATCGTGCACGATAGCCGGGACATCATTTGGATATCGACTTATGGGAACGGGCTTTTCGCTTACGATGTGAAGACGGAAAACTTTCAGCATTTTAGCGCGGACGCTTCTTCATCGGGAGTATTGGCATCCAATTATTTGCAATGTCTGATGGAGGACCGTTCCGGGAGTGTATGGGTAAGCTCGGAGTTTGCCGGCTTATCGAAACTGGATGTCCTGAACGAGGGAGCCGTCCGCATCTGTCCCGAAAAAGAAGAGATGTATGACCGTTCGAACATGATTCGGATGATGTCGCCTGCATCTGACGGGGACATTTGGATTGGAACACGGAGCGGAGGCCTGTATCTTTATGATTCGGATTTGAAGGTGCAAAAGGAAAGGCATTATTCAGACATCAATACGTATGCGATGCATGAAGACCGTGCACACCGGAAATGGATTGCTACGCGCGGAAAGGGATTGACCGTGGATGGGGTTTCGTATCAGAACGATAAGTCGGACCCTCGTTCCTTATCGAGGGATAATGTCTTTTGCCTCCTGGAAGACCGCAAGGGAAGGATGTGGATTGGTACATTCGGCGGGGGATTGAACCTGGCGGTGCGGAAGGAGGACGGAAAGTATGAGTTCCGGCACTTTATTAACCAGACCAATGCGCAGAAAGAGACGAGGGCGTTGTGCGAAGACCGGAACGGATGGATATGGGCGGGCACCAGTGAGGGCGTTTTTGTCTTCCATCCCGATTCTTTGATTCGGAATCCGAAGGCTTATAAGCATTATTCGTTTGATAACGGCAGGCTGGAGAGCAATGATATCCGGGCGATTATCCAGGACAGGCAAGGGCGTATGTGGATAGCGCAATCCGGGTATGGGCTTTGCATGGCTATCGTAGGAAAGGGCTACGGGCAGGTTGAGTTTACGCATTATACGCTGAAAGACGGGCTGGTGAGCATGATGGTGCAGGCATTGGTCGAAGACGGCGAGGGGATGATTTGGGTATCTACCGAGTATGGGCTTTCGTGTTTCGACCCGGATTTGATGACGTTTAAGAATTACTTGTTTTCCAATTCTATTTTAGGGAATGTATATAGCGAGAACAGTGCGCTTTGCCTGGCGGACGGGCGCTTGGCTTTCGGTTCGGGGCAGGGAATCGTTGTGGTTGATCCCCGGCAAGCTTCGGCAGAAGAGCAAGCTCCGCACATCAGCTTTACCGACTTGCGGCTGGGAGGCTTGTCGGTGCGTCCGGGAGATCCGGACTCCCCGCTTGAGTCTTCTCTGGCATACGCCGATGAAATCCGGCTGAGCTATCATCAGAATTCTTTTACCGTGGCTTATTCTACGTTCGAGTATGCCGAATCCGATTTGTTGAAATATATGTACCGGCTGGAGGGCTACGAGAAGTCCTGGAGCGTTCCGGAGTCCTTGCCTTTCGCTTCGTATAAGAATCTGCCTCCGGGCACGTATTCTTTACGTGTGAAGGCATGCAATGCGGCGGGGGTCTGGGGGGATGAGAGTGTGCTGAAGATAATCATCGTGCCTCCCTTCTGGCAAACTTCATGGGCGTTTCTTGTGTATTTCCTCTTGGGCTTGCTTGCGCTGTATATCGCTTACCGGATTGTGGGCAAGATGAACAGCTTGCGGAACAAGATAAAGGTGGAAGAGCAGCTCACCGAGTACAAGCTGATGTTCTTTACGAATATCTCTCATGAGTTCCGTACGCCGTTGACGTTGATATTGGGGGCTTTGGAGCGCATGCACCGGGTGAAAAAGGTTCCGGCGGAATTGAGCCGTTCCATCCGTCTGATGGATAAGAGCACCCAGCGGATGTTGCGCCTGATTAACCAGTTGCTTGAGTTCCGGAAAATGCAGAACAACAAGCTTTCGCTGGCTCTTGAAGAGGCTGATGTCATCGCTTTCTTGAACGATATCTGTTCGAACTTTACCGAAGCGGCCCAGTCGAAGCGTATGGATTTCGCGTTTGTCCCGTCTTGTCCGTCTTACCGGATGTTCATAGACAAGAGCTATTTGGATAAAATCGCATACAATTTATTATCGAATGCGTTTAAGTACACACCTTCGGGAGGGAGGATTCAATGTATTGTGACGATAGACGAGCCTTTGCATAAGTTGATACTGAAAGTGACCGATACGGGGGTAGGAGTGCCTGTGGACAAGCGGGATGAATTGTTTAAGCGTTTCATGCAAAGCAGTTTTTCGGGAAGCAGCATGGGAGTGGGATTGCATCTGACTCACGAGCTGGTGCAGGTGCACAAGGGAACCATTATGTATGAAGAGAATCCGGGAGGAGGTTCCATCTTTACGGTGACTCTTCCTACGGATGTTTCGGTATACGAGGAAAAAGATTTTCTGGTGCCCAACACCTTATTAGAGGAAGAGGCGGAAGTGGCTGAAAGGCAGCATAGCCTGGACAGGATAGAGGATGAAGCAGGCGAAGAAGAGGAGGCTTCTCCGTTGAACAAACGGAAAGTCTTGGTCGTGGAAGACGACAATGACGTGCGTGAGTTCTTGAAGGAAGAATTGAGCCCTTACTTTGAAGTACGTGCAGAAGCCGATGGAAATGCAGGCTTGGAATGCGTCAAGACATTTGATGCGGATTTGATAATCAGTGATGTCCTGATGCCGGGATGTTCGGGATTCGAATTGACCAAGAAGTTGAAGAATGATTTTAATACCAGCCATATCCCGATTATCTTGCTTACCGCGTTAAACACGCAGGACAAGCATTTGGAAGGCGTTGAGGCGGGTGCCGATGCGTACATAACCAAACCGTTCAGCAGCAGCCTGTTGCGCGCACGTGTGTTTAAACTGATTGAGCAACGCGATAAGTTGCGCGAGAAGTTCTCGAAAGACCCTCAATCGGTGCGTCCTTCGCTTTGCTCCACCGATAAGGATAAGGACTTCGCCGATAAGTTGGCTAAAACATTGGAGTCGCATTTGTCCGACCCCGACTTTACGATAGACGATTTTGTATTGAAGATGAAGATGGGGCGTACAATCTTTTACCGCAAGGTGCGGGGAGTCACCGGTTATTCGCCGAATGAATATATCCGTGTCATGCGCATGAAGAAAGCTGCCGAATTGTTGGCAGAAGGGGAATATACGGTTTCAGAAGTGGCGTATAAGGTCGGCATGAACGATCCGTTTTATTTCAGTAAATGCTTCAAGGCACAATTTGGTGTGGCTCCTTCGGCATATTCGAAGGGGGAAGAAGGCAAAGAAGGAGGAATGGAAGCATGAAGCGGCATGATGCAAAAGAGCCCTGCCGTGACTCTTTGTAGAGAGTCGGACAGGGCTCTTTTACCAAACAGTTACATGAATTTGTAACGGTTTTAGAGAAGGCATTGGAAACCGAATGCCTGAATCCTGAAAACAATACTCATCTTATTATTGTAGTTTATAAATTTCTGATCCTGCCAGCAAGAAACATCCGGTACCGAAGTCATCGAAATCGGGTTTGCTATCGTAGGTAACGGGCTGCCCGTCTTTCGGTTCTTTGCCGGTTCCTTGTACATAGCCCAGGTATCCGTTCGGATGTACGGCATCTTTTACCATAGCGTTCCATGCTTTCAATACTACGGGGAGATATTCGTTGCGGTCAAGCAATCCGTTGCGTATGCCCCATGCCATTCCGTACACGAACAAAGAGGTACCGGTCAGCTCTTTTCCTCCAAAGTTGCTGGGGTCATGCAAGCTGACGTTCCAAAAGCCGTCTTCGCGTTGGCATGCTTTTAATGCCTTGCTCATGGTCAGGAAGTCATTGATGTAATCCTGGCGGTGTGTCTCGTTTGCCGGAATCTCGTCCAATACACGCAACAGGGCGGCATATACCCATCCGTTTCCGCGGCTCCAATAACAATCTTCACCGTTCGGCTCTTTGTAGGGAGGGTCGAAATCGGCGTCTCTCCACCATAATCCGTCTTTCAGATTGAACATGCCGTTTCCGCCCAATTGGTTTCGGGTGTATTCGTACATCTGCCACATCTTGTCGAAATACTTTTGTTCTCCGGTCAGTTTGCCCATTTTGGCGAATCCGGGCATACCCATTTGAATCGCGTCTATCCATGTCCATTCATTTACCTGAGGCGTGTTGAGCAACATGTTCAGGTTCGCTTTCGCATGGCGCAGTACTTCCGGGTCGGGGCAGAGGTTATACATATCTATATATACCTGGGTACATGCGTAGTTGTCGGCATGGCGCGTCCACGTTTCTTGGCGTACCATGTTCCAGTTATGGAAGTCTCCCCATTCATAAGCATATTGATAATATTTCTCGTCCGGATAGATGGTGTACAGAGCCAGCAAGCCTTCGTAATAAATGGTGCGGGTCCAGATGTTGCTGGGACGCATCTTGTTTACGTAGCTGGGCTGGCGGCAGTCCGGGTTGTTTTTCATGTAGAAATCATTGACCTTAATCAAGGTCTTCAGCGTCTCTTTCTGGTCGGGCAAAGTTTGTGCTTTCAATGCTCCGGCACTGCTTAGGAAGAGAGCCAATGCGGCAATCATTACTTTTTTCATGGTTTCTGTATTAAAATGAATGAATTATCTTTCGCAAAAGTAGGGAATATTCTTGATATAGGAAATGGAAAATAATACATATTCCTTTATTATTATCCACATGAAGGGCGGATATGGGGATTCTTTTCCGGGAAAAGGCAAAAAAGGCTTCCGCGAAAAGCGTGTATTGCCGCATGCAAGTAGTTTCATGTCCTTATGAATATAGGTGCGCCGGCTTTCGGAACTGCCTTCGTTTCCCGATGAAACTATATGTAATTTTGTATGTTTGGGCGTGTACATTCTGACAGGTTCGGGCGAAAAATGGAATTTGTGTACAATTTATTAGGTTTGTGTATGATTTTCCATTTGGAAAACGGCTTTAATCTTTTATATTTGTGGAAAATATGTTCAATCAATCATTAAAAGAAGAATATCATGAATAGCTTATTGAAAAAAGGAGCGCTTTTTGCTTGTTTGGCATTAGGCGCGTTGCAGGCTTCGGCAGAAGACTTGTTCCCTGACGGCACTCCGATTCCTGATTGGTTCCGTCAGACGGAAATTGTGAAATGGCAGGATTTGGGAAAGGCTTACCGCATTACAGATTACGGAGTGGTAAACGATAGCACGGTGATTCAGACCGAACGGATACAGGCCGTTATTGATAAGGCTTCCCAGGCAGGAGGCGGAGTGGTGTACATTCCGCAAGGCACGTATTTGAGCGGGTCTTTGTTTTTCAAACCGAACACTCATTTATATATAGAGAAGGGCGGTACGTTAAAGGGAAGCGATGATATCAGTAATTTCAAGGTGATTGATACCCGTATGGAGGGGCAGAACCTGAAGTATTTCGCGGCGTTGGTGAATGCAATCGGCGTAGACGGGTTCACGATTTCGGGCGAAGGGCGGATTAACGGAAACGGCCTGCGCTATTGGAAATCTTTCTGGTTGCGCCGGCAAGTGAATCCGAAATGTACAAACTTGGAAGAGTTGCGCCCCCGTCTGGTTTACATAGCCGATTCGAAAGACGTACAGCTTTCGGGTGTCCGTTTGGAAAACTCTCCTTTCTGGACTACCCATCTGTACCGTTGCGAGAATGTCAAGCTTTTGAATCTTTCTATCTTTGCTCCGTATGCTCCGGTCAAGGCTCCTAGTTCGGATGCCATCGACATTGATGTCTGCACCAATGTATTGGTGAAAGGATGTTATATGTCGGTCAACGATGATGCCATTGCCTTGAAGGGCGGGAAAGGTCCTTGGGCTGACCAGGATAAGGAAAACAACGGTTCGAACCGCAACATCATCATAGAAGATTGCATCTATGGGTTTTGCCATAGCGCATTGACTTGCGGAAGCGAATCCATCCATGACTATAACATCGTGCTCCGCCGTTGCCGGCTGGATAATGCCAAACGTTTGCTTTGGCTGAAGATGCGTCCCGATACTCCGCAAAATTACGAATATATTACGGTGGAGGACATTACAGGTACGGTTTCCAGCTTCTTGTATGCCAAACCTTGGACCCAGTTCTTCGATTTGCAAGGACGTAAGGATGTTCCTTATTCTTATTCAAGCCACGTGACGATGCGCAACATTACGATGGAGTGTGATGTCGTGTTTGATGTGGTGAAGTCGGAAGACCAATATAAGTTGTCTGACTTTACTTTCGAGAATTTGAGCCTTACCGCCAAGAAGAAAGCTGAAATCCAAAAAGATTGTGTGGAAGGGTTTACATTGAAGAATGTAATGGTGAACGGGAAGAAGGTGGAATAAGATTAAGAAGCTGTTTTGAATTTATCGTGCGATGATTTGGGATGAGTTTTTGAGGCATTTTCGCTTCTGTGATGAGGAAGATAGCGGGCTATCTGACGAAGAACAGGAGCGAAAAGGACCAAAAAAATCGCCCAAAGCACACACGGAAACGGATACATCAAGCCAAGAAAAACTTTTTGGAGAAATTCAAAACAGCTTCTAAATATCACAACATCTCCTGTAGGGGCGTATCGCATACGCCCGAATGCGCCAACTTATCTGCGTGGATGTATTCGGGCAGGCAAAACCTGCCCCTACAGGTTTATTCCTTGCCTAATAACCCTCTAAGCTCCTTGTCGAAGTCCGAATCAATGGGTTGTGTACGGTTAAATATATCATATTCGCTTTCGGCTTTTGCTTTTGCCTGTGCTGCGGATATGCGTCCTTTGTCGGGCAATATTTTATAATCATTGAATGTCAGGAATTTGTCTACACTTGCGGCAAATTGCTCCATGTTGAACAGGTTTTTACGCTCAATTTGATTCTCTATATAGTCAAAATAGGAAGTTACCGTACGCTCCAGTTGGCGGATTTGTTTCTCGTCCAGATAGTTTTTCGCTATGGATACATCCGATTTGAGTATTCGCCCATTAGGAGAATTTTTCCATGTCGTAAGCCCCATGTGTTCTTTCGTGTGGTCTGCTTTTGAGTAGATGATTTCAGCAACCGTTTGTCCGGTAATGGCATAATGAAAGCGGTTTTGCACCATAGCGTAAAATTCTTTTGTTGTGGGAGAATTGCGGTCGTAGTCGGTACTGCATTCGGCGTAAATATCCGTAATTTGTTGCCAAATGCGGCGTTCACTTGCCCGGATAGAGCGTACTCTTTCAAGCAACTCGCGAAAGTAGTCTTTCCCAAACACAGCCGTCCCTTGCTTCAACCTGTCATCATCCAATACGAAACCTTTACGGATATACTCGTTGAGTATCTTTGTCGCCCACTGGCGGAATTTGGTTGCTCTCATTGAATTCACCCGATAACCAACTGCAATAATGGAGTCAAGATGATAAAAGTCTACTTTCGAGGTTTGAGTCTTACCCTCCATCGCTCCATGCCGAGTGGTTATTTCCATTTTGGAAACAACCACTTCTTTTCGAAGCTCTCCCTCTTCAAAGATATTTTTCAGATGCTTGCTGATAGCAGGCACTCCAACCCCAAAGAGTTGTGCCATTGCCTTTTGGGTACACCAAATCGTTTCGTCCTTGATGACGACTTGCACCTTGCCTTCTTCATTGGGCATATTGTAAAGCAGAAATTGTATCTCGTTTGCCATGGGTATGATTTATTTATGACTTTGTATTTGACAAATAATGATTGACGAGAATCATAGGATGATTATTCGTAACAAAATTACGAATAGTTTGGGGCATACCTTCTTATGAAATAACTATAAGCCTGAATCAAAATAACATAGGGTTCAGCATTACGCTTATTTGCCAAATGCGCAATTTCTCATTTTCCCAGTTCCAATGTAGATTCCCCTTTGCGTTCCGCCTGCAATAATTTGCGTTCCGTGCGGCGGTCTAAGGTTTCCTCGAATGTTGCTCCCTGGCGGAGGTTTTTAAAGGCATCGCTGGGTGTCCAGTGAACCCGCAACTCTTTGATGTGCTCGTTCGGGTGGAAAGCCTCCATGCTTTCTGCGCCTTCGCAATCCAGTGTGACGTAAAATTCGCCAAGTTCGTCCAATTCTACGCGATAGCCACTTTTCAACAAGTCTGCCGTAGCTTGTGCCAGCATATTGGCTATGGCCAGGAAATCGCCCACGCTATATGCGCAACCATGTTGTTTTATGTACTTAGCCACCTCTTCCAGCGACATTTTCTTTATACTTTGCGCCGAAGCGAAAGCCCGCTTCGGAAGTTCCGGATTACCCGGTTTGCCACGCATCACTAAGCTGTATTTTATCATAATCAGTTTGATTTAGGAGCTGTTTTGAATTTATCGTGCGCTGATTTGGGATGAGTTTTTGAGGCATTTTCGCTTCTGTGATGAGGAAGATAGCGGGCTATCTGACGAAGAACAGGAGCGAAAAGGACCAAAAAAATCGCCCAAAGCACACACGAAAACGAATACATCAAGCCAAGAAAAACTTTTTGGAGAAATTCAAAACAGCTTCTTAAAGTTCAACATATATATCTTCTCTTCGCAACGGACTTATTTGCGGTGTTTGCACGATTACTAATCGTGCGGCTGTACGATTACTAATCGTCAGCTTGTACGATTAGTAATCGTACCGGTAGCGCAGCTATATTGAGCGTGCGGTGCAGCTATGTGCCTGCCGTTTCCCAGTTGCTTGCGTCAACCGCCGTAAAGATATAAAAAAAACCGGCACTCCATGTAGAGCGCCGGTTTTTTATGTAAGGAAATAATAGAATCAGTATTAGTTAGCACGCTTTTCCTGGATTCTAGCTTTCTTACCGGTAAGTTTACGCAGATAGTACAATTTAGCACGGCGTACTTTACCGACTTTGTTAACGGTAATGCTGTCGATAGCCGGAGATTCCAAGGGGAAGATACGTTCTACACCTACAGTTCCCGACATTTTGCGTACAGTGAAACGTTTCTTTTCGCCGTGTCCGCAGATTTTGATAACGACACCGCGGTACATCTGAACACGTTCCTTGTTACCTTCAACGATACGGTATGCTACTGTAACCGTGTCACCTGCTTTGAATGAAGGATGCTGTTTGCCAGTAGCAAATGCTTCTTCTGCAATTTTAATTAAATCCATTGTTTTTTTTGAAATTAAATTGTTTGATCGTACCCAACGCAACATACCAAGTAACTCTTCTTGACAGCGATTGCGCGGAAGCGGTGCAAAGTAAGCGATTTTTTATGACATGGCAAAGGCTTTGCGCTTTATTTTGCTTGAAATCTTGTCTTCATGGGCTTTTTTACCTACCTTTGGACGGATTTAATCAAAAAGGATATGAGAAAAACGCTTTTATATAATATATGTGCCGGAATGCTTGCTTTGTCAGCCTGCAGTTCGGGATATTCGCTGGTATCGGCAGAAGGAGGACGGGTACCGATGACCAATGTGTACGATACAGACCAGGACATGAAGGCTTGGCGTATCCTGCAATCTTACCAAACCCGGGTAGACAGTATCATGAAGCCGGTAATCGGGCATGCCGGGCATAAGCTGGAGGCATACCGTCCGGAATCTCCCTTATCGAATTTGCTTGCCGATATCTTGCGGGCGAGCGCCGAGGAGAAAGCGGGCATAAAGGCGGATGTGGGAGTGATGAATATGGGAGGCATCCGGAGTTTGCTGAATCAGGGGGATATTACGATAGCATCGGTATACGAAATCGCTCCTTTCGAGAATGCGTTGTCGGTAGTTACCCTGAAAGGGAGCGATTTGCAGGATTTGTTTTCTCAAATGGCTTCAGTGCATGGCGAGGGGATAAGCGGAGCCAGGCTGATAATCTCGAAAGAAGGGGAATTGTTGGACGCTAAAGTCGGCGGGAAGGCTATCGAACCGGAAAGAGAGTATCAGGTAGCTACGATTGATTATCTGGCTGAGGGCAATGACCATTTGGAAGCGTTTAAACGGGCTACGGCAAAGGCAGAACCGGAAGATGCCACCTTGCGTGACTTGTTTATAGAATATGTGAAGCGGTGCGAAGCGGAAGGAAAGATGGTAGACGCTAAAACGGAAGGGCGTATTGTAGAACGGTAAAAAGAAGGAATCGAATATGAGAAGAATCTGTTTCATTTTATGGGCATGCTTGTTTTCGGGAGTGATAGCAGCCCAATCAACCAAAGAGTTGTATTTGTTCCATACGAACGATATGCATAGCCGGATAGAGCCTTTTTCGGAAGAATATCAAGATACGTTGCTTGCCGGGAAAGCCGGAATGGTGCGCCGGGCTACGTTTGTCCGCCAGCAACGCGAATTGCATCCCGATTTGTTGTTGTTCGACTGCGGGGACTTTTCGCAGGGTACACCTTATTATAATATATTCAAGGGGGAAGTGGAAATCAGGCTGATGAACGAGATGCATTATGATGCCGGGACTATCGGGAACCATGAGTTCGATTTCGGCTTGGATAATCTGGCACGTTTGTGTAAGTTGGCGGAATTCCCTATTGTATGCGCCAACTATGATGTGACAGGTACCGTATTGGAAGATTTGGTAAAAGAATATATCCTGTTAGAGAGGGATGGTGTAAAAATAGGCGTGTTCGGACTGGGGGCACAATTGGAAGGCTTGGTGGCTAAGGAATCGTATGGAGATGTAAAGTTTGAAGACCCGGTATCTGAAGCGCAACGGATTGCCGATTTGTTGAAAGCGCAAGAGAAATGTGACCTGGTTATCTGCCTGTCTCATTTAGGCTGGAAAGGAGAACCTTATTCTGATGTGGAATTGATAGAGAATACGCGCAATATAGATGTCGTGTTGGGCGGTCATTCGCATTCTTTTTTTGAAGAGCCGGTGTATTATCGTAATTTGGACGGTGAGGAAATCCCGCTCCAGCAAATGGGCAAGCATGCCGCGTTTGTAGGGAAAATGGTTCTGCGCATGACGAAAGATTAACAAAGGAAAATGTAGCCATTCATCTCTTATGAATTGAAAAACATGAAAAAGACAATCATTCTATGCATTGCGGTGCTTGTATCGGTTTCGATGTTTGCGCAAACCGCTATACTGAGCCAGATAAAAGACACGGCAGATTGCCGGAAGTGGGTGGAAAGCCAATTGGAGAACATGACCTTGAAACAAAAGATAGGCCAGTTATTCATTCATACCGTAGAGCCGAGCCTGATGCAACGGAACAAGGCGAATATCCGGAAAGCCATTGAAGAATACGGGTTGGGAGGGCTTCTCTTTTCAAAAGGGAAAACAGAAGACCAGGTAAGGCTGACCAACCTTGCCCAGCAATGGAGCGAAGTGCCTTTGCTTATTACGTTTGATGGGGAATGGGGACTGGCGATGCGCTTGAAGGATACGCCCGATTTCCCGAAGAACCGGATATTGGGATGCATCGAGAATGATTCGTTAATCTATCTGTACGGGAGAGAAGTGGCGCGCCAATTGCGTGAAATCGGAGTGCAGGTAAATTTTGCTCCGGTGGCTGATGTCGACAATAACTCCGCCAATCCGGTGATAAATGTCCGTTCTTTCGGAAGCGGTCCGAAAGAAGTGGCTCGTAAAGTGATAGCATACGCCCGCGGGCTGGAAGACGGAGGTGTTCTTGCCGTATGCAAGCATTTTCCGGGGCATGGCGATACGGAAACCGATTCACATCAGGCGTTGCCGGTATTGAATTTCGACCGCGCACGTTTGGACTCTGTCGAATTGTATCCGTTCCGTAAAGCGGTGGAGGCAGGCATCGGAGGGATGATGGTGGGGCATTTGCAAGTGCCTGAGATAGAAGATAAGCCGGCATCTGTTTCTCCTGGAGTCATTACTTCCGTCTTGCGCAATGAGCTCCGGTTCTCGGGGCTGGTATTTACCGACGCCCTCGAAATGAAAGGCATCCGGCATGCCGAAAATGTATGTGCGCAGGCCTTGATAGCCGGAAACGATATGGTGCTGGCTCCGCGTAATCTGAAGCGGGAAATGGCAGGTGTTTTGAGTGCCGTTAAGAAAGGCTTGCTTAGCGAGGAGGCTATCACGGAAAAATGCAGGAAAGTGCTGGCTTATAAATATGCGCTCGGATTGAAAGAACGTCCTTTGATAAATGAAAAAGGAATTGCCCGACGGATTTCCACGCCCGAAACCGATAGTTTATTGGCTGCATTAGACAAGGCGGCGGTGACGGTATTGAAGGATTCCGTTGAGACGCTTCCGCTGGAACTTTCTTTGTCCGGCAATGTCTTGCTTAGCGTATCTCCTACACTTGCCGAAGCCTATCCGTTTTATCACGAGTTGAAAGAAGCGCTGTCGGTCAGCTGGGTTCATGCAAAAGCTGATTCTTTGGCATCCATTCGGGAACGGCTCCGCACGGCACAACAAGTTATCGTAGCCCTGCATCAAAAGGATTGCAAGGCTTATCTTCCATTGGTTCGGGAGTTTGCCGAAGACAAGCCTTTGGTGGTCGTATGCTTCCAGCCCCAAGATGCACTGGAGGAGATGGCGGAAGGGCTTCAGAAGGCTTCCGCGATTGTCCTTGCCCACACAGACAAGGACTATATCCAGCGGTATGTAGCTGATGTCATGACGGGAAAAGCCAAAGTAACGGGCAAAGCATCGGTAGGCATTGCCGGTCTGTGTCCGGCAGGTACAGGCATTGTGATTGATCCGGAGCATCCGCATTTATACACTCCCGAAGATTTTGGCATGGATTCACGCACGTTGGCACGTATCGATACAATAGCCGAAGAGGGTATCGAGGCGCAAGCTTATCCGGGATGTCATGTGTTAATCCTGAAAGAAGGCTGCCCTATCTATAATAAATGTTTCGGGAGGTATACTTATGATGCCGCTTCGCCCGAAGTGAAGGAGAATAGTTTATACGATTTGGCATCGCTGAGCAAGGTCACCGGAACCTTGCTTGCCGTAATGAAATTGTACGATGAAGGCAAGTTCGGGCTTACCGATCCGATAAGCCGTTATTTGCCTTGGCTGGAAGATACGGACAAGAAAGACATTACGATACAGGATTTGTTGTTCCACGAATCAGGCTTGCCCGCTTATTGGCCCTTCTATGAAGAAGCTCTCCGGATGGAGTCTTGTAAAGGAGGTTTGTTCCGGAAACGGAAGGACAAGCATCATCAATTGCAGGTAGACGAGCACCTGTATGCCTGCACCGGTTTTTCTTATGATACGGAATGGGTATCTGCGCTTCCTTCGGCGAAGTACAACCTTCCGTTGTCGGATAGCCTGTATTTGAATGCCGGATTCCGGAACAAGATACGCGGGCAATTGGCAGAAGTTCCTTTGAAAGGGCATTCCTATCGGTATAGTTGCTTGAACTTCATGCTGTTGCAGGAAATGGTAGAAGAGCTGGCACGGATGCCGATGGATGTTTATCTGGATAGTGTGTTCTATAAGCCGATGGGGTTGATGCATACGGCTTACAATCCTTTGCGGCATTTCCCGAAAGCGCAGATAGTGCCTACGGTAGAAGAAGATTTCTTGCGCAAAGGGCGGGTGCAAGGCTTTGTACATGACGAGATAGCCGCCTTTATGGGAGGCGTTTCGGGCAATGCCGGACTTTTCTCTACGGCTCATGATGTAGGCATTATTTTCCAAATGCTATTGGATAAAGGCGTGTGCGGAGACCGGCGCTACCTGAGCCGCGCTACGTGTGATTTGTTTATCAATGTACAATCGAATATCAGCCGTCGGGGATTGGGATTCGACCGCCCTGATGCCGATAATACCTCGAAAAGCCCTTGCGCCCGGGAGGCGCCTCGAAGCGTGTTCGGGCATACCGGCTTTACGGGCACATGTGCTTGGGCAGACCCCGATAACGGGCTGGTGTTCGTTTTCCTGAGCAACCGCATTTATCCGCGTGCATTCGACCATAAGAACTTGATGAAGCTGGATATACGTTCACGCATGCAACAGGCAATGTATCAGTCTATAAAGCGCTGAATCTATTTAGACTATGTACAAATTATGTAAATATTGCTATGTAGACGTTACAACTTCGCATAAAAAGTTTACCTTTGCATTATCAAATTAGTACTAATAATAACTTTAACTTTTACTACAATGGCTTACGTAATTAGTGACGATTGTATCGCTTGCGGTACTTGTATCGATGAATGCCCGGTTGGCGCAATTTCTGAAGGTGACAAATATTCTATCAATCCGGATATGTGTACAGAATGCGGCACTTGCGCAGATGTATGTCCTTCAGAAGCAATTCACCAAGGATAATCGGTCGCGTCAGTTTAAGATTTTTATAAGAGGATGTTCTTTTCGGAGAACATCCTCTTTTATTTCCGGAAACTTTGCCTCCCCTGTTTAAGGCAACTATATGCGCAGGCGCTTTCATAAGGCTGGATTCCCGTGTGCAAATATGTGCGTCTGATGTTTGATATACGAAGAGTGGGGAGGATGATGGAATGTATGAAAAAATCATGCTTTTGCATCTGTTGGGTATTGTTTAGTTGTTAAATTCTCAATATCTTTGCATAAGAGTAAGTTCTTTCTTGTTACACCATATATTAAATTAAATCTAGGAAATTATGAGAGTTATTATCGAACGTGATTATCAGTCGCTTTCTGAATGGGCAGCTAATTATGTAGCCCAAAGAATCAATCAGTTCCAGCCATCTTCCGAACGTCCTTTTGTATTGGGCTTGCCTACGGGCTCTTCCCCATTGGGCATGTATAAGGCGCTGATTGAACTGAACCGAGAGGGAAAGGTGTCTTTCCGCAATGTGGTGACTTTCAATATGGATGAATACGTGGGCCTTCCCGAATCGCATCCGGAAAGCTACCATTCGTTTATGTTCAACAACTTTTTCAACCATATTGACATTCCGAAGGAAAACATCCATATCCTGAACGGGAACGCTTCCGACTTGGAGGCTGAGTGCGGGAATTATGAAAAGCAGATTGCATCGTATGGGGGCATCGACCTGTTTGTGGGCGGCATCGGTCCCGACGGTCACATCGCGTTCAACGAGCCGGGCTCTTCCCTGACTTCGCGCACCCGTGTGAAGACGCTGACCACCGATACGATTGTGGCAAATTCGCGTTTCTTCGATAACGATGTGGACAAGGTTCCCAAGACGGCGCTGACCGTAGGGGTGGGTACGGTAATGGACGCCAAAGAGGTACTGATCCTTTGCAACGGGCACAATAAGGCGCGTGCCTTGCATCATGCCGTTGAAGGAAGCGTAACGCAGATGTGGACCATCAGTGCCTTGCAGATGCACCGCCACGGCATCATCGTATGCGATGAGGCGGCTACGGACGAACTGAAAGTGGGCACATACCGCTACTTCAAGGACATCGAGCGCAACAACCTGTAATCCATTGTTAATTGTTAATTATTAATTGCTAATTATAGCCATGAGAACCAATCTGAGTTCGCAGATATCCCTTAACAGGGTATCGCCTAAATATTACAAGCCGGAGAATACGATTGACCGCTCCGTGCTGACCCGTTTTGAGAAAATCCCGACCAACATCTATGAGACGGTAGACGAGGGCGTGAAGTGCATAGCCGATGAGGTTATCCGCAAGATACAGGAACGCCAGCATGACGGCAAGTTCTGTACGTTGGCTTTGGGCACGGGGGCTTCGCTCCGTCCGCTTTACGCCGAACTGGTGCGCCGCCATAAGGAAGAAGGCGTCAGCTTCCGTAATGCGGTGATATTTAATCTGTATGAATACTATCCTTTATCGGAGCAGGGGAGCAGCAGCATCGGCCAGCTGAATGAGCTTTTCCTGAACCAGGTGGACATCGACCGGCAGAACGTGTTTACTCCGGACGGCACGATTCCTCAGGATGCGGTCATAGACCATTGCCTGCTGTATGAACAGCGCATCAAGACCTACGGCGGACTGGACATCGTCCTTATGGGCATCGGCAGGGAAGGGAATGTCGCCATGAACGAGCCCGGCTCTACGGCGGCTTCCATTACGCGCCTGATATTTGTGGACAGTACTTCCCGCTCGGAAGCGGCGCATAACCTGGGCGTGGACAACCTGCCTCCTTGTTCCATTACGATGGGCATCAATACGATTATGGAAGCCCGCCGTGTTTATCTGCTTGCCTGGGGCGATGACAAGACCGATATTATCAAGCAGGCGGTAGAGGATAAGATTTCGGATACGCTTCCCGCTTCTTACCTCCAGATGCACCAGAATGCGACCGTCTGCATCGACTTGCCCGCAGCTTCACACCTGACGCGCATCCAGCGCCCGTGGCTTGTGACCAGCTGCGAATGGACGGACAAGCTGATCCGGAGTGCCATCGTGTGGCTTTGCCTTTTGACCGGAAAACCGATTCTGAAGCTGACCAACAAGGATTATAACGAGAACGGCTTGAGCGAGCTGCTGGTGCTTTACGGCTCTGCCTATAATGTGAACATCAAGATATTCAACGACCTTCAGCATACCATCACCGGCTGGCCCGGCGGCAAGCCCAATGCGGATGACACCTACCGTCCGGAGCGTGCCAAGCCGTTCCCCAAGCGTGTGGTCGTCTTTTCTCCGCATCCCGATGACGATGTGATATCCATGGGCGGCACCATCCGCCGTCTGGTGCAGCAGGGTCACGACGTGCATGTGGCATACGAGACTTCGGGCAATATTGCCGTAGGCGATGAGGAGGTGGTACGCTTCATGCACTTCATCAACGGTTTCAACCAGCTTTTTGATGAGAATCAGAACGAGACCATCCGCAAGATGTATGCCGACATCAAGCAGTTCCTGCTTCAGAAGAAGGAAGGCGACATCGACACGCGTGACATCCTGACCATAAAAGGGCTGATCCGTAGGGGAGAGGCACGCACGGCATGCACGTATAACCGCATCCCGCTGGACCATGTGCATTTCCTCGACCTTCCTTTCTACGAGACCGGACGCATCGAGAAGAACCCCATTAGCGAGACGGATGTGCAAATCGTCCAAAAGCTGTTGCAGGAGGTGCAGCCTCACCAGATTTATGTAGCCGGCGACCTTGCCGACCCTCATGGCACGCACCGTGTATGTACCGATGCCGTACTGGCAGCTATTGACGAGGAGAAGAATGCCGGTGCCGCATGGTTGAAGGATTGCCGCATCTGGATGTACCGCGGGGCATGGGCGGAATGGGAAATCGAGAACATCGAGATGGCTGTGCCGTTCAGTCCCGAAGAGCTTCGTGCGAAACGGAATTCCATCCTGAAGCACCAGTCTCAGATGGAGAGTGCCCCGTTCCTGGGCAATGACGAGCGCCTCTTCTGGCAACGCAGCGAGGACCGCAACCGTGGCACCGCTTCGCTTTACGATAAATTAGGGCTTGCCTGCTACGAGGCGATGGAGGCGTTTGTTGAGTATAAGCCGTTGTAGAGGGTGAGAGATGAAAGATAATAAATATTCTTGAAAATAAAATGGCATATGAAGATGACCGGTTATAATCACTTCATATGCCGTTTTTTATTATGATTTCTGAATTATCAAATTTATTTATGAATATCTGCAATTAGCCTAAACAATGATATGCCCGGTGCAGGTATGTTTACTTTACCGTTTCTCTATTGGAATAATGATAAATCAGCTTGTTTAATTATTCTAAATGATAATTCCACTCGTCAAGTGCGAAACGCCAATGTTTTTCTACCAGTTCTACTGTTTCGGGCTTGTATTGATACTTGTTTTTCTTATAGCCCTTTTTCTTATTGACGTATGCTTCGATAGCGGGACGAGCTTCTTCGAATCCGGGTAAAGAAAGCTTTTGATAAATTTCCTGCGTCAGGTCGAACGCATTCTTCTCATAATCTTCAAAACGTACTTCTACCAAGTTTCCTTCGGGTATAAAACGCTTGTCAGCCTCGTACTTATGATACAACTTGGCATAAACCGAAAGAATATTTTCCTGAAGTTCCTCGGGGCTGATGCTTTGCAACTGAAGAGGCTTGATGGTGTTGGTGAAAAAGCTTCGGGTAGATTCGAATACCGTATAAGGATTGCGCATCAGGTAGATGAACTTGGCATTGGGGAACATTTTCACCAACTCTTTCACACGTCCTGTATGCGGAGGGTTCTTACTCAGGAACTGGGTGCCGTTCGTATTCCAAAGTGATATCTTGATGAGTTTGGTAAAGGTTTCTTCGAACACTTTCAGTTCATCATTCGTAATATCTTCGAAAAGCAAATACTTGTCGGCATACTCTTGCATGTGTTTGGGCAGGAACCAAAAGTTATAATACGTATAAGGCATCATATTGGTAAGGGCAAACTCTTCTTCCTGAGGCAGGTCGACGGCAAGCTCCATGTTATCGGTAGGGCGCTTGTCGGGCATTAGCCAGCTCATGTTTTTCTTAAAGAAAGGTTGCCCCCACATCATCAGATGCGGGAATACGGTTTGGTATGTAGTGTTATAGCCAAAGTGCTTATCACACGAAAAGACGTTGTGCATGAAGGTGGTTCCGCTGCGCCAATGTCCGAGGATGAACACCGGATCGTGTTCAAGAGGTTTGGATGCCAAGAGTTTCTCGTACTTTTTATCCTGCAAGGGTTTTAGTACGGAAAGCAAGCGGCATACGGCTTTGGTCAAACGGTATTTTCCTCGATAATCCGGGTCAATCACCCGTCCGCGTGTTATCTCATTGAATGTTTTCCAGTCGGCTCCCACTAACGTGTTTACCGGTAGTTTGCTGAATTCTAATAAGCCCATATTGTAAATGAAAAATTAAGAATGAAGAACTAAGAATGATGTGAACCAGTCAAAATTCTTCATTCTTAATTCTTCATTCTTCATTAAAAACTTATTTCTTTATCTCTATTGCATATCCACGGCGTTCCAATTCCTTTACTGCGGTTTCAATGGCTTCATAGTGCTCGGGAGCAATGCCTAACTTGGGCAAGTCGAGTACTGGGATTTCCATCGTAGTATGCATGTCTTTGTCTTCTACCCGGTTGATAATCATGCCGGCAGCACTGGTGTTGTTGGTAATCGGGTCGATAAGGATGAACGCGCCTGTAGCCTTGTTTTGGGTGTACGGGTCGAAGAACAATTCCTTCGATGAGGTGAGCACGACGTGTGCGATTTGGTTCAATTCCAAAGGCATGTCTTCCTTACGGAGTTTTCCGTTCTCTACACTCAAGTGCTCCATGGTGTTGACATCCACCTTGTACTTGATGCTGTCGATACGGGTACGGCTGGTGTTGGTAGTTTGTTTCAGGAAGAATGATTTCTCCATATCCATTTTTTCCTCGTCCATCCATACCAGCATTGCCTCGAAGTTGCGTCCTACCATGGGGACATTGTCGGGGTGTACCAACATTTCGCCACGTGATACATCTATTTCGTCTTCCAATGTCAGGGTGACAGACATGGGCGGATACGCATAATCACATTCTCCGTCGGGAGAATAAATAGCTTTGACGCGCGTTTTCTTTCCCGAAGGAAGTGCCATCACTTCATCTCCTTTGCGTACGATGCCCGAAGCCACTTTGGATGAGAATCCGCGGAAATCAAGATTCGGGCGGAGCACATATTGTACGGGATAGCGGAAATCAGTCAGGTTATGGTCATTCCCGATATGTACGGTCTCG
Organism: Phocaeicola salanitronis DSM 18170; assembly: GCF_000190575.1. Lineage (NCBI taxonomy): Bacteria > Pseudomonadati > Bacteroidota > Bacteroidia > Bacteroidales > Bacteroidaceae > Phocaeicola > Phocaeicola salanitronis. The sequence goes on from NC_015164.1 coordinate 3,578,576, forward strand.
AGGAATTCCAGCAAGGAGGGGCCTTCGTACCATGGAGTACGTGCGGACTTTTCTACCACATTGTCTCCATCGAGTGCCGACAAAGGAATGCAGGTCACATCAGGTACGCCCAGCGGACTGATGAACGCTTTATAATCCGCTACAATCTTATCGAATATTTCCTTTGAGAAGTCTACAAGGTCCATCTTGTTCACCGCCAATACCACGTGCTTGATGCCCAATAATGAAACAAGATACGAGTGGCGTCGGGTTTGGGTGATGACTCCGGCACGTGCATCGACAAGGATAACCGCCAGATTAGCGGTAGAGCCTCCGGTAATCATGTTGCGTGTGTATTGTTCGTGTCCCGGAGTATCGGCAATAATGAATTTGCGGTGGTTGGTAGAGAAATACCGGTATGCCACATCGATGGTGATGCCTTGTTCACGTTCGGCTTTCAGTCCGTCGAGCAAAAGGGCATAATCGATATGTTCGCCCGCATTGCCTACGCGCTTGCTGTCGCGTTCGAGTGCGTCAAGCTGGTCTTCGTAAATCTTCTTGCTATCGAAAAGCAAGCGTCCGATAAGAGTGGATTTACCGTCGTCCACCGAACCGGCGGTAAGAAAGCGCAACAGGTCTTTTTCCTCATCCTTTTTCAGAAACTCTTCAATTGACATACGGCCTCTGGCTTCGCCTTCCATCGGGTTTCCTGATTTGGTTTTATCTATTTCTTCCATTTTTCTTCAATTAATAATTAACAATTAATAGTTAATAACGGTGCATGAATAGGTAATGAACAACAAACGAATGTAGGAATCGTTATTAATTATTCATTATTAATTGTTCATTTAAAAGTATCCTTCCCGTTTCTTTTCCTCCATGCTGGCTTCTTGGTCGAAGTCGATGACACGGGTAGTGCGTTCGCTTTTGGTGGTGGTCATCATCTCTTCCACAATCTTTTCGATGGTGTCCGCCTCGCTTTCAATGGCACCGGTCAAGGGCCAGCAGCCCAATGTGCGGAAACGGATTTTCTTCATCTCTATCTTGTCGCGGTATTTCTCGGGCAAGCGGTCATCATCGGGCATAATCAATTGACCGTCGATATTGACCGTAGGGCGTACTTTTGCGAAATAAAGCGGAACGATAGGAATTTTTTCCAAGCGGATGTATTGCCATACGTCCAGTTCGGTCCAGTTGCTCAAAGGGAACACACGGATGCTTTCGCCTTTGCGGATGCGGGTATTATAGATATCCCATAATTCGGGACGCTGGTTCTTGGGGTCCCATTGATGAAACTCATTGCGGAAAGAGAATATACGCTCTTTGGCGCGTGATTTCTCTTCATCCCGGCGTGCACCTCCGAAAGCCGCATCGAATTTGTATTTATCGAGGGCGTGAAGCAGGGCTTGGGTTTTCATCAGGTCGGTATGTACTTTGCTTCCATGAGTGAAAGGTCCCACTCCGGCACGGAACGCTTCCATATTGCTTTCTACTATCAGTTTCCAGCCATGCTCTTTGGCATACGTGTCGCGGAACTGAAGCATTTCCTTGAATTTCCATTTTGAGTCGATATGCATCAAGGGGAAAGGCGGCCTTCCCGGCGCAAATGCCTTCTCGGCAAGCCGTACCATTACGGATGAATCTTTTCCGATGCTATAGAGCATTACCGGATTTTCAAATTCGGCAGCCACTTCACGGATGATATGGATAGATTCCGCTTCCAGTTCTTTCAAGTGGCTTAAATTGTATGTTTCTTCCATAAAATATTGTTGTTTAATCTATTCTTTTTTATGAACACAAAGGCACAGAGACGCCGGGTTTTTATTTAATGGCACAGATAAAAATTATTTTTCTGTGTCTTTGTGTCTCTGTGTTTTATTCTATATTACTTTTCACTCTTGGCAGTATTAATTCCAAAAGCCGGTTTACGGATTCTTCCAGCGAGAGCTTGGATGTATCGAGCGAGAGAGCAGGGGATTCGGGTGCCTCGAAAGGAGCCGATATGCCTGTGAACTCTTTGATTTCGCCCCGGCGTGCCTTGGCATACAGTCCTTTTACGTCCCGGCGTTCGCATTCTTCTATCGGGGTGCTGACATATACTTCCATAAAATCATCCTTGCCGATAATGCGTGATGCCATTTCACGCAATTGGTTGTTCGGACTGATAAAAGCGGCTATGGTGATGATACCTGTATCTACAAACAGTTTCCCCACTTCGGCTATCCGGCGGATATTCTCTACGCGGTCTTCGGGCGAAAAGCCTAAGTTGTTGTTGATGCCGCTCCGGATGTTGTCTCCGTCCAGAATGCGGCAAAGCAATCCACGTTTTTGCAGTTCGCGCTCAAGGGCAATGGCAATCGTGCTCTTTCCCGAACCGCTTAGCCCTGTGAACCAAACCATCAGCCCGTGTTGTCCCAGCAAAGCTTCCTTATCGTCACGGGTCAGCATCTTGTCAAATATCGGATAAATGTTATTCATCTTTTTTGATTGACAATTGATGATTGACAATTGACAATTGCCCTTCGGCATTGTAATTTTCAATATCCATTGTCTTTCTATTATTTAAGTTAGTAATTATCAATTATCAATTGCCGAACGGCCATATCAATGGGATAAGCGTGATGGAAAGTATCATCACGATGATGTCCATCGGAAGCCCTATCTTTACGAAATCGGTGAACTTATAGTTTCCGGCACCTTGTACGATGAGGTTCGTCTGGTATCCTATCGGAGTGGCAAATCCTGCTGATGCGGCGATACAGATGGCAATGAAGAACGGCATCGGGTCTACTCCGAACTGGCTTGCGGTCTCTAATGCCAATGGAAAGGCGAGTGCCGCCGCGGCATTGTTCGTTATCAGCTCGGTGATTACAAGCGTGACGAAATAGAGCAAAGCCAATGCACCCCAAGCTCCTAACGAGCCGGATACGCTCTTGATGAATTCGGCTATCAATGATGCCAAGCCCGACTCTTCCATCGCAGCACTGATGGCAAAGGCACAGGCAATGGTAATCAGGATGTCCCAACTGATGTACTTGGTGTATTTCTTAGGCGGAAAAATCTTGAGCCAGGCCATTACTACCGCCGTGACCGCCGCAAAGAAGAACATATCCATCTTCACGTTCGGAAAACGTTCCTGGAAATACGGAAGTTCGCCGATAGTGGCTCCGATAATCATAATGAGCAAAAGAGCCAGAGCCGTCCATTTTTTCCATACCGGCATGGGGCGCGAAGGGATTTCCTTTCCGTTGGTCATCATCAGGAAGACCGAAGAGTCTCCCCATGTTTTGGTGAAGGCCTCGTCGGCAAGCAATACCAGCGTGTCGCCTTCTTGCAGGCGCACTTCACCCAAGTTTTCGGTAATGACCTGTCCGCCTTGGCGTATCTCTTTGATTTCGGCACCATAACGGCGCTTGAAGTCAAAGCTCTTCAGCTTACGCTTCAATCCCGGGAAACGGGAAGCAAGCACTACCTCTACGATGTGCTTTCCGCTTTCTTCCGCCGCATCTGCTTCTTCCTCTTCGAAATTGTCAGGACGCTCGGCAGGAAGCAATTTCTTCGAAGTCAATAGGATAAAGAGCAGGCCGACTATGGTGATAGGGATGCCGATAAAGGCAAGGTCGAACATCTTCAGCCCCGGCAATCCGCGGTCAATCATCATACCGTGTACCACCAGATTGGTAGAGGTGCCGATGAGTGTACACAAACCGCCTAATATCGTGGCATACGATAGGGGAATGAGGAATTTGGTGCATGACAAGCCTACTTTTTTCGCCCAATTCTTCACAATCGGCGCAAAGATGACCACTACGGGCGTATTGTTTAAGAAAGCCGAGAAGGCACTTACCACCGGAAGCAGGCGGAGCTGGGCTTGCGTTACAGACATCTTCCGTTCGGGGAGAAGCTTTTTTATGACGGTTGCCAACGCACCGCTCTGGCGCACGCCTTCGCTTACCAGGAAGAGCAATGCCACCGTAATCATGCCCCGGTTGCTGAATCCTGCCACCATCTGTTTGGGCGTGATGATGCCTGCCGCCATAAATACCACGACCAGCGAGAGCAATACGATGCCCGGACGCATTTTGTCCATGATAAGGGCGACCAGCATGCCTATCAGCCCGACCAATACAAAGATTATCTCGAAATTCATGACTTTCTCTTTTTAGGATACGCAATAAACCACGGATTCAATAGGTCTTCCTTATTATATAATAAAGGAGTGTCAGGATGTTCCGCCTGATATACTTCGCCTCCCGATGCGCGGACTATGGCATGGCCTGCCGCCGTGTCCCATTCCATGGTAGGGGCGAAGCGGGGATATACGTCAGCCTTGCCTTCGGCTATCAGGCACAGCTTCAGCGAACTGCCTCTTGACACCGTTTCCACCTTCGGATACTTCTGTTCCATTTCGGATATATATTGTCCGGTCTCCGCACTCAGGTGCGAGCGCGATGCCACGATAATGAATGTGTCATCGGAAGTATCTTCGGAATAAGGCAAACGGTGCGCACGTGCCTGCAAAGACTCCAACGTCTCGCCGGTATCCAAGGCGGTGATATGCTCTACCTTGTAGGCGCCCAGAGCCTTGTCGGCAAAATAAAGCTCTTCTCTTACAGGGATATAGATGACGCCCGTTTCGGGTTTCCCTTCGCTCACGAACGCGATGTTTACCGTAAACTCTCCGTTGCGCTTGATGAATTCTTTTGTGCCGTCCAGCGGGTCGACTACCCATAAGTTTTTCCATCCCATCCGTTTTTCGGCAGGTATGGCTTTCCCTTCTTCACTCAATACGGGATAGGGCAGCGTCGACAAGCGGCGCATAATCACTTCGTTCGAACGCTTGTCGGCAATGGTGAGGGGCGAATTGTCCGCCTTCCGTTCTATTTCAAAATCCGCGTTCGGATCGGTATATACGTTCATTATTGCTGCACCCGCTTCCAGTGCGGCACGGATGGCCAGCATCAGTTCTTCTTTTTCCATATCTGTCTAATTTGGCGTAAAATAACAGCTTTTTCTTTTATTATCAATAGTTCATATCTCGTTTTTTGTGTCACTTCTTAATTTTATTTATTATCCATGCGCTTTTGCCTGATGCCAAAGCCTCCACATATAGTAGGCACAATGGGTAAAGGCGAAGACAAAGGATATGACAAGCAGGGTCTTGTCCGCCTCCCAGCCTACGGTCTGCTGGTGCCATAATCCCGTGATGACGCTCAATACTGCCAGCACCAACCCCAGCACGTTCAGTACGGTATCTCCCTTACGGTATGCCCTGTCAGGCTCCAGCTGGCTGTGTTTCCGTCCGTAGCTGGCATAGATATCCAGCCCTACCAGCATCCAGAGCACCAGCCGTATCCATGTGTCTGCCGGAAGGAAACACATCATGCACAGGCACGTAAGGATGCCCATGATGGGGACAAAGGGTACGAAGGGCGTCTTGAACGCCCGGTGCACATCGGGCATCGTCTTGCGTACGATCAGCACAGCCGCGCATACCAGGGTGAAGGCGAGCAGGGTACCGATACTGGTCATTTCGCCCGCTACCTGAGCCGGAACAAATCCCGCCAGGAGGCTTACCACTATCATAAACAAGAAATTGCTATGCACCGGTGTGCGGAAGCGTGGGTTGATGCGTGAGAAAAACGGAGGCAGCAACCCGTCACGGCTCATGCTGAGGAACACGCGGCTCTGGCCGAGCAAAGTCACCATGATTACCGAACAATAGCCGAACAGGATAGCGAGGATAATCGCCTTGTTCAGCCATGGATAAGCCGGTGTGATGATTCCTTGGGCGTCCTGTTCGCCCATGTGTGCGATAGCTACAGCTACCGGGGCGATTCCTTCTTGTCCGTCGAACTCGGTATAATGTGCCACGCCTGTCATGACGTGCGCAAACAAGATATATAAAACCGTACAAACCAAAAGAGAGACCAGAATGCCGATGGGCATATCGCGTTTGGGGTTCTTTGTTTCCTGAGCCGCCGTGCTTACCGCATCAAATCCCAGAAAAGCGAAAAACACAATGGCAGCTCCTCGCAAGATGCCTGATAAGCCGAACTCTCCCAGACGTCCGGTATTCTCCGGAATGTAGGGCACGTAGTTTTCTGCCTCAATGAACTTCCATCCTAAGAACACGAAAACTAAGATAACACTGATTTTCAGGAATACAATCAGACCGTTGAAGAAGGAGCTTCCTGCCGTTCCCCGCATCAGAATCAGGCTCATCAGTACCACAATCACCATGGCGGGAATGTTGACAATGCCTCCGTCCCACGGACATGCCGTCCATGCGTGAGGCAAATCGATGCCCGCTCCTTGCAGGAACACTACCAGATACCGGCTCCAGCTGATGCTGACCGTAGTAGCCGCCACGGTGTATTCCAGTACCAGATCCCATCCGATAATCCAGGCAATCAGCTCGCCCATGGTGGCATACGAATAGGTATAGGCGCTTCCCGCCACCGGAATCATCGAGGCGAACTCGGCATAGCACAGGCCTGCGAAGCAACACCCGATAGCGGCGATGATGAACGAGAGTGTAATGGCAGGTCCGGTATATTCCGAAGCCACCGTTCCCGTAATCGAAAACAGCCCTGCCCCGATAATCACGCCTACGCCCAGAGCCACAAGGCTGACCGGTCCTAACACCCGTTTCAGGGTCTTTGCGCCTGTCTGCCCTGCCTCTGCCTGCAATGCGTCTATGCTCTTTCTGACGAATAATCCTTCCATGTATTTGTAAGCCGTATTGGTTTTAGGGTGCAAACTTACGGATATTTTTTTGTATATGAGACGATTTCAACAAGAAATTTATAGCAGACCCGAATTGGTTTGCGAAAATACGGCAAACACGAAATCGCAACGTGCGAAAGCTTCCTGCCGGCGGCAGCGCGAAATCGCAGGCCTACGAAAGCTTCCTGCCGGCGGCAGCATGAAATCGCAACGTGCGAAAGCTTCCTGCCGGCGGCAGCACGAAATCGCAGGCCTACGAAAGCTTCCTGCCGGCGGCAGCATGAAATCGCAGGCCTACGAAAGCTTCCTGCCGACGGCAGCATGAAATCGCAACGTGCGAAAGCTTCCTGCCGGCGGCAGCGCGAAATCGCAGGCTGCGAAAGCTTCCTGCCGGTGGCAGCACGAAATTGCAGGCTGCGAAAGCTTTCTGCAGTGTGATAAGACAAAAAAGTTTATACCATATCATCGCCTGCCTTGGCAAAGGTGACACGGATGGTTTTATGGAATGGAATGAAGCGCGACACGATGGCTATCACCAGCGTCACGATGAACAGCCACCCCAGAATGTCCTTCAACGCCAGCAGCAGGCTTTGCTGCTGGAGCGTGGCATAAAGCGAAGAAGTCGCCATCTGTGCCGCTTCGGCATAACCGTGTCCTTGCCCTATTCCGCTGCTCAACGATTGGGAGAACCGCGATGCCGCCAGCGGGTCTGCCATCGTCAGGGTTTCCGATAACGAATGCATGTACTTTTGCTGCAGGTGGTAAAGCACGTTGCTGTAAAACGAAGTTGCCATAATCGGTGCCAGCACCGAACGGCTCAGTATCAGGAAAAAAGCATTCGAGAGCAGGAATTTCGGATTCAGGTCCTCTACCGAGAACAAGGCAAATGCGATAATCACAACCAGCATTCCCAGCCCGCGGATAAACACGGGGAAAAACAGCATCTCATACGTGCTTTCCGGCGAAACCGTAAAATACAATATGCCGAAAAACAAGGCAAAGCATGCCATGCCTCCGGCTATGAGGAAGCGGAAACGCCACCGTTGCCACCTGAACCACCAGAAGCAGATGAACGCCCCCAGCACATATCCCGGCAGCATCCATATATATAAAAGGTACGTACGCGCGGAATCCACTTGCAAGATGGAAGTCATATAGTTGGTGAGCAACGTGGTAGACGTGCTGAAAAACATCACCAGCATCATGTAGAGATATCCCACGATGGCTTTGGGCTGATACAAGGGAGCCAGATTGACGAAGGGCTTTTCGGCGTGCGCCTGCAACCAAATGAAAAAGGCAATCAGTATGGGGCCGATAACCAGGTAGGCGCGAATCTTGAAAGAGGCCATCCAGTCGAGCATCTTCCCATAATCCGCCACGTACATCAGCATCAGCACCCCTACAGCCGCCACCAGCATTTCGCGCAGATGCAGTTCTTCGATCGGCAATCCCGTCCTGTCCTTGTCTTGCCGGAAGCAAATGATTACCGTCAGGATGCTCAGCAGCATCAGTGCCATTTCGAAATAATACATATACTTCCAGTCGTAATGGTATGCCAGTTCTGCCGTAAGCACCATCGAAAGCTGTCCGAACCCGAATACCAGCGGATAGAAATACGAGTAAAACTCGCTGCGTACATCCTTCGGGCTGAAGATGAATTTCACGATACGGATGAACCACAACATCATGAACCCCTTCAGGAAGCCGATGACAAAGCTTGCCACAATCAGGATGTCCGCATTCTGTGAGCGGGCGCAAATCCAGCTCAGAAAGAACTGCAGGACAAGGTCGGCAAGCAGCAAAGGCTTCGCCGGAAAGGCAGAAAGCACTTTCGGTACAATGGGATAGCCGATTGCCATCCCTGCCGATGCGGCGTAATAAGCCATCGTGATGTCCTCGGTATTCGTGCCCAGCGTATTCGACACCTCGAGCATGCTGCCCGTATAAGCGCCGTTGACCATCAATACCGGCAATATTACGATGAAAAGAGCAGCCACCGCCAGCCAGTCGGGCACCCACCTCCGCACGGGAAGTCCCAAACTCCTTACATCCATCATTTCCGCAAAGCCTCCGTCTCTACCATCATTCCGGCACGCAGATGCCGCATGTCGTCATCCGACGCGTCTTTCAAGTCGATGCGCACCGGAATGCGTTGCTGCACTTTTACGAAGTTTCCTGCCGAATTATCGGTCGGCACCAGCGAATACTTCGAGCCGGTGGCTTCCGATATGGCCGTCACCTCTCCCCGGAACACCCTGCCCGGCAAGGCATCTACCTTGATGCGTACGGGCTGTCCGATGTAAATATGCATAATCTGAGTCTCCTTGTAGTTGGCGGTCACCCACTTGTCATCCCCTCTTACCAGATACGAAATGGTCTGTCCCGCCTGCACATATTGCCCCGGTTCCAATGTGCGCCTGCCCATATACCCGTCGTAGGGGGCTATCAGTATCGTGTACGACAGGTTCAGCCTTGCCAGGTCGAGGTCTGCCTCCATGCGCAGGATGGTGGCCTCGGCGCTTACGGTCCGCTTGCTGGTTTCGGTATATTGCGACTGGGCGGCACGTTTTTGCTCCAGCAAAGCCTGATAGCGTGCTTGGGCTGCCTCGTACGATGCCTTTGCCTGCTCGAACTGCTGCTGGGGGATGGATTCTTCTTTCAATAACCGCTGGAAACGGTGATAGTCTTGTTCCAGTTGCCACAAGCGTGCCTTTGCCTCGGCAATGTTGGCGTCTTGCACCGCAATGTTGGCGTGCGAGGTTTCAATGCCCGAATGCAGGACATCTTGTGCTCCCCGTGCATCCAGCAAAGCCGCTTCGGCCTCTTTTACCCGAATCAAGTATTCGCTATTGTCCAGTACCAGCAACGTATCACCTTTGTGCACATATTGGTGTTCTCTGAAACGCACTTCCTTGATATAGCCCGATGCCCGGACATTCAACGGAGCCACATACTGGTCGATAAAGGCATCGTTGGTTACCTCATAATTGAAATAACGCCAAAAATAAGTGGCGGTCCACCATAGTCCGGAACCGGCAAGGACGATGCACACCACGTTCAATATCCGGTTCCGCATACGTAATTTCCTCAGTCTTTCTCGTTTTATTCTTAGTTCTCCCATGATTCTTCGTTTTATTTCACAATCTTCCGCAGGCTCTTTCCAGTTGAAAATAAGTATAGATGACCTGCGTGCGTGCCGATGTAAGTTGCAGTTCCGCGTTCAACCTCACCGCATTGGCATCCAGCAAGTCGGTCAGTATCGCCAGCTGGTTCAGATACCGGTTCTGCATAATGCGATAGTTCTCTTCCGCCTGGTGCACGGAAAGCTTCAAGGCATCTACCTGGCGCAAAGCCTCCCGGTGGCGGAGAAATGCCGTGCGTACCGTTACGCGCACCTGTTGCTTTTTCTGTTCTTCGGCATTCAGGTTCATCTGCACGGCAAACTTGCTTTCCTTCACCCGGTGATTGTTCTTATACAATGACGAGAGGGGATAAGAGACTGACAATCCGAAATTCCACGCATTGTTATACATGTCCGCCATTGTGCGTGACACGGGGCGTGCCAACGTATTCGAGGCATAAAGCGAAATGCTGGGCAAAGCTTCGGCCTTGGTCAGGCGGACCTCGTTTTTGGCTATTTCGGTCTGCTTGCGCAACAATTGCATGGCAGGGTCGTTCAGGTACGCCTCTTCTACGTAAGCGTCATACTCCTGCAATGCCACCGAACGCCGGAGCAAGGACGTATCGGGCAAAAGCATGCGGCTCTCGTCCAGTCCCAGCAAGATGTCGAGCTGTTGCGAAACCAGCGCCAGGCTGTTCTCGGTTTCGGTCAGCGACAGGCGGTCGTTCGTGAGCTGCATTTCACTGCGCAACACGTCGTTGTTCGTAATCAGGCCTTCCTTCTTCATCTGGCGGATATCTTTCAACCGAAGCTCTGATTCCTCGATGTTCCGCATCAGTACCTCGCGCTGCTTGTACAGGCTGAACAGGCTCATATACTGTTCCAGCAGTTCAAGCTTCACGTCGGCACGGTCGGAGGCGGAACGAAGTGCGGCGGCATGGGTCTGCAGGTCTGCCCTCCGGATGGCGTAGCGGATTCTTCCGCCTTCGTAAAGCGGCTGGGTAAAATCTATCGCATAGTTCTGCGACCAGTCGGGCGTGTCGGGACGCACGGCATCCGACAAACCGCGCTGGAACACCACTGGCTGCCCTACGACACCCCCGCGCAAGCCTATCTGCAAATTGGGCAGGCGCGAAGTGCGGGCGGTCTTGCCACGTTCGTATGCCATAGCCTCGTCCAAGGCATCTGCCTGAAGGCGCAAGCTATTCTCCACGCCCAAGCGGAACAGTTCATCTACCGTCAGGAACAACGAGTCGGCAGGCTGGTCCTCTTTTATTTCTTCCTTTTCTGCTGCCTGCACATCTATGAAGGCAAGGGCGCAAACGCCCCAGAGCAACAGGCTAAACTTTTTCCAACACATCGCCGGTAAGTTTTAAATCAGCTGACATCGACTTTACCTTCTCCAGCCCTATGGCAACGCCGGCAGACTCGTAAATAGCATCCAGCGCAATGCTGATGCGCTTGTAAAACAAGCTTCCTTCTTCGCTCAGGAAGACCTGCTTGTTCCGGCGGTCGGAAGGATTTTCCAGCCGGTACACATAATTCTTTTTCTCCAGATTCATTATCAGGTTCGACAATGCGGCTTTTCCTTTGGCAATGCGTTCTGCCAGTACCTGCTGGGAGATGCCTTGTTCTTCCCACAAACACCGCAATACCTGAAGCATCTCGAATGTAATCCCTGCTTCTGTCTTTTTCAGAGCCCGTTGCACAGCACGCCTGAAGGTCATCCGCGTACGAAACAACTGCAACATCAGCTCCCTGAATGCAGCACTTTCTTTTTCCATAAAAACAATCTTTATCCTTTTCGGGGCGCAAAGATACGCATTCTTTTCGAATTGGTCAAATAGTTGACTAAATTATACTTTACACGGCATTTTTTGTTGATGCTATCATAGAACGCAGACAACACGAGAATACACAGAAGAAAAAAATCTGTGTCTTTCTGTGCCTTCTGTGTTCTATTCAATGCTGTTTTTACTATAAAGTGAGGAACGTATTGGTGTGATTCGGGCAAATATCGTATATTTGCAGTGAAGTATTTAAATATGTAATACGATGCATCCGTTAGAGTTATTCAAATATTGTCCGAAATGCGGGTCTTCTCATTTCGAGGTCCGCAATGCAAAGGCGAAGAAATGTGCCGATTGCGGCTTTGTGTATTATTTCAATTCAAGTGCGGCTACGGTTGCTTTTATCCTGAACCGCAGGAATGAGTTGCTGGTGTGCCGTCGGGGGAAAGAACCCGCCAAGGGCACGCTCGACCTCTCGGGAGGCTTTATCGATATGTATGAGACCGGCGAAGAAGGCGTGGCACGCGAGGTGATGGAAGAGACTGGGCTGAAGGTGACCGAAGCCGTTTACCAGTTCTCGTTGCCCAATACGTATCTGTATTCGGGATTTCTGGTGCATACGCTCGACTTGTTTTTCCTTTGCCGGGTAGAAGACGATAGCCGTTTGCAGGCGATGGATGATGTGGCGGACTCGTTCTGGATGCCGCTCGACCAAATCCGTCCGGAGGAATTCGGGCTGGATTCGGTGCGGGAAGGAGTGGCCCGGTTTTTGGCTTTACATAAATCAAAGTGATATGAAAAGGAAAAGAAAACTCGAGATAGCTGGCTTGGCGTGCATGATGCCTTGGATGGCTTTTGCCCAGCAGATTGGACCGCTGGCAGCCCCTGTCCGTTTGTTTGAGGACGGGAAGGAGTTGTTCCTCCGGCACGATTATGCCGCGGCGCAACAGACTTTGACACATTATTTGCAACAAGATACTTCTGCGGAATTTGCCGAGGAAGCGGCATACATGCTGGCTTGCACTTCGTACGAACTGAATAAGCCCGGCCGCATCCGCCGGTTGAAAGCTTTCGTGGAGCAATATCCCGATTCGCGGTACGTCAATCGGGTGAATGCCCTGATAGGCTCCGCTTATTTCTTCGACAAGAATTATCCCGAAGCCATTATGTACTTTGAAAAGTGCAATGTGCGTTGGCTTGCCGATGGAGAACGCGACGAAGTTTTGTTGCGTTTGGGCACTTCGTACCTGAAAGGAGGCGCCCTGAAGGATGCGGCCTTGTGGTTCTCCATATTGAAGGATGTAAGCAGGGAGTACCGGCTTGACGCGGTTTACCACTTGGCTTATATCGATTATGCCCGGGAGCGGTATGACGAAGCGTTGGAAGGCTTCCGCCTTGCGGGGGAAAGCGGGAAATATGCGCCCTATACGCCTTATTATATAGCGGACATTTGTCTGGAGAAGCACGATTATCAGAAAGCAAAGCGGTTGGCGGATATGTACCTGGAGGCTTATCCCCGGCATGAATATGCCTTGTTGATGCAGCGCATCGGAGGCGAGGCAAGCTACGGGATGGGGCGGTATGCCGAAGCGGTAAAGCCTTTGGAGACTTATTGCGGCTCTCCCGAAGGGGGCAAAGACCGGGAGGCGCAGTATGCATTGGGCATGAGTTATTATCAGACAGGAGTCTATTCGAAGGCGGTGGACGCCTTGAACAAGGCGACAGGGAGGCCGGACGCGCTGACTCAGAACGCTTACCTGCATAGCGGGCTGGCCTACCTCCAACTGAAAGACCGTACCCGTGCCCGCATGGCGTTCGAGCAGGCTTCGGCAATGACGTTCGACCGGAACGTGCAGGAGCAGGCTCTGTACAACTATGCGCTTTGCATCCACGAGACATCGTATTCACCCTTTGCCGAGTCGGTCACGGTGTTCGAGCGGTTCTTGAACGAATTCCCGAATTCTGCCTATGCCGCGAAGGTGAACGATTACCTGGTAGAGGTCTATATGAATACCCGGAGTTATCAGGCGGCGTTGAACTCGATTGCCAAAATCTCGCATCCGGGCGACCGTATTTTGGAAGCTAAGCAGAAATTGTTGTTCCGCATCGGAATCTTGGCTTTCGCACAAGCCGCTTTCGAGAATGCCATCGGGTATTTCACCCAATCGATTGACTTGGGGCGATATGACCGGCAAACCAAGGCGGATGCGTATTATTGGCGGGGCGAATCGAAATACCGGTTGGAGCAGTATGCACAGGCTGCTTCCGACTATCGGCTTTACCTGGAATATACGCCCGGCCGTACGGGAGAAGAATACGCTCTGGCATTGTATAATTTAGGTTACGTAGCCTTCAAGCAAAAGCAATACGAGCAAGCCTTGACCTGGTTCACCCGTTGTTCGCAAGCGCAGGTGAAAGACCGCCGCATCGTGGCGGACGTGTATAACCGCATGGGGGATTGCCATTTCCATGCGCGCCGGTTTGCGGAAGCAAGCGCCCTCTATGCGCAGGCATCTGCCGCCGACCCCAGTCTGGGGGACTATTCGCTTTTCCAGGAAGCGTTCGTGAAAGGTTTGCAGCGCGATTATGCGGGAAAGATTCAGACCTTGAACCGCTTGCTGACCGATTATCCGGCTTCGCCTTACATCGACGATGCGTTGTACGAGCAAGGGCGTGCCTTCGTCCAGCAAGAAAACAATGCCGGAGCCATCGAACGCTATACGGTCTTGCTCCAGCGTTTCCCCGAAAGCCCGCTCTCGCGCAAGGCGTCCAACGAAATCGGCTTGCTTTACTATCAGGAAGACAAGTATTCCGAAGCGATAGCCGCCTATAAGAAAGTGATATCCGACTATCCGGGAAGCGAGGAAGCCCGCTTGGCGCAACGTGACCTGAAGTCGATATACATCGATTTGAACCGGGTAGACGATTACCTGAGCTTTGTGTCGACGCTTCCGGGCGGAGCGAATTTCGATGTGAACGAACGCGACTCGCTTACCTACGTAGCCGCCGAGCGGGTGTATATGCGGGGCGAGACGGAAGAGGCAAAAGCCAGCTTCACCCGTTACCTCCAGTCGTTCCCGCAAGGGGCATTCAGCGTGAACGCTTCGTATTATTTGGGCTTGATGGCTTATAATGAAAAGAATTATACCGAAGCATCGGCTTATTTGGATAAGGTGTTGGCATATCCCGACAATAAGTTCTCGGGCGAGGCGATGAAGCTTTGCGCCGGCATCGCTTATCAGGAAAAAGAATACGGAAAAGCATTGAGCCTGTATGTACGCATCGCCGATCGTGCCGCTTCACAAGAAGAACGAGTTGACGCCTTGTGCCGTGCCTTGGAGTGTGCCCGCCTTTCGGAGAATCCGGAAGAAATCCTTGCGCTCGCTTCCTCTTTGTTGAGCCAAAGCAAGCTGGCTCCCGAAGTGGAGAACGAGGCGCGTTATGCCCGTGCCAAGGCATGTATCGGTGAAGGGAAGACACAAGAAGCCGTGGGCGACCTGACCCTGCTTGCCAAAGACACGCGCAACGAGTATGGCGCCGAGGCGAAATACTTGCTTGCCCAGTTCTATTTCGATACGGGAGAAACTGAAAAGGCGGAAAAGGAAGTGTTGGACTACATTGATGCCAGTACGCCTCACGCTTATTGGCTGGCACGGAGCTTCGTGCTCTTGTCGGACATTTACATGAAGATGGGGCGCGATGTGGATGCCAAGCAATACCTCTTGTCTCTGAAGCAGAACTATCAGGCGGACGATGACATTCAGGAGATGATAGAAACCCGTTTGGAGCGGTTGGAAAATGAATAGATTATTTATGGAACACAGAGGTGCAGAGACACAGAGAATAATTTTAAGGTTTTCTTTGTGGGCTTTGTCTCCTCTAAAAAAAGAAAAGATTCTGTGTTCAATATAAATATAAATGAAGTGTTTATGAAATCAATAATCATAGCAATAGGGCTGGGCGGATGGTGTATGCATGCGTATGCCCAGGAACAAGCCCCCGATACGGTGCTGAACCGTACGGTCGTGGTCGAAAACCAGTATAATCCGGAAGTGATGGATGCGTTTAAAATCAATGTGTTGCCCGAAGTGGAAGAACCCGCCGTGCCTAAGCAACACATTGATTATGCCACATCGCCCCGTCCTTTCTCGGCAGGAGGATTCACGCCGATGCAAGCGATGAGCAGCGATGAAAAACAGCAGGAAGCGCCGCGTGGATATGCCCGTGCCGCATACGGTACGGGGAATAACGTAGACGCGCGCTTGTCTTACCTGTGGGACATCTCCCGGCGCGACTGCCTGGGCTTTTCGGCTTCGCTTTATGGGATGAACGGGGATGTGCCTTCTGTTTTCTCCGGAGCGGACGACTGGAAATCCCGCTTCTATCGTACGGATGTGTCGCTCGATTACCGGCATGCTTTTCGTAAGGTATCGTTGGGAGTAGGAGGGGCTTTCGCCTCTCAGGTGTTCAACTATATGCCGGCGGAAGGGCTGGTGAGGGATGAATCGTCCGTATCCGGACGCCAGCGTTACACGTTGGGAGAGGGGTATGTGCGCCTTGCTTCCGTAGAAGGGGCGCTTCCGGTAGACTTTTCGTTCCAAACCGGCTTGCGGAGCTTTAGCCGTGCGCACGATATGTATTTAATGGAGAACGGTTCCGAGAATATTGTCCATACCTTGGGCTTTGTATCCGGCAAGGTGAACGAAATACAGCGGGTAGGCATCGGGTTTGCCATGGACAACCTGATTCACGACGTGAGTCAGGCCGATTACACCTTGCTTCAGCTCAATCCGCATTATACGTTTGATAACGGGCGCATACAGCTTCGTGCGGGCATGCACGTGGATGCGCAGTTCGGACATGACGGGAGGCTGATGGTAGCGCCCGATGTGAAGCTCGATTTCCTTTTCGCCGAGACCTATCGGGTATATGTGCACGCTGCGGGAGGAACCCGGCTGAACGATTTCCGCCGGCTGAATGCGCTTTCTCCGTATTGGACGCAACTGGCGCAGATGCAGACTTCCTATACGCCGGTCGATATGCAGGCGGGCGTCAAAGGTGCGCCAGTGCCGGGATTCGGCTTTTGCCTGTATGGGGGCTACCGTGTGGTGAAAGACGAGGTGTTTCATGTACCTTACGTGCTGGAGAACGGTTATCCGTATGCTTATGTAGGCTTGTCGCAAGAAAAGGCGAAAGTGGGGTATGGAGGCGTGAAGCTCGCTTATCAATACAAGGATTGGATAGACATGACATTGGACGGTGTTTATTCCCATTGGAATGTAAAGGAGGGCATGGAGCCTTTGCTCTATTTGAAACCCCGGTTTGTGTTGGATGCTTCTGTCCGTGCCAAGATTTATCGTGACTTGTGGGTAAAGGCGCAATACCGTTTCGAGAAGCGTGTGGAGATGGAAGGCATGGAGAGTGCCAAGCCGGTCAATGATTTTTCGCTCTCTGCCGGATACGAGTTCTTCGGTCGTTTGAATGTTTTCGTAGGGGTGAACAATCTGCTGAACCGCACGTATCTTACCGAGACGGGTTATCCCGTGCAAGGGATAAACGTCATGGCAGGGCTTAGCGTACGCTTCTGATTTAGTTGGCATACAGATTGATAAGTAGATCAGGAAAAATACTGCATGCAGTAGAGACGTCACATTGTGGCGTCTCCCCCAACTGCGTGACTGAAAAACATAAATGACCGTCCGAAAATCTAACATCTAACAATATAACAATATAACAATAAGCTTTTTTGATTTCGAACGCCACTTAAAAGAAGTGATAGGTATAACATATATATTATATATAAATATATTTATATATAATATATATGTTATATAGTTGTATTCCCATTTTTTTGTTCCTGTTCATTTTGGTTATTGTTATATTGTTATATTGTTAGATGTTAGATTTGAACGTACGTAAAACATATAAGGCATACAAATATATGCATGTCCTGATGCACATAACAGCGTGCCGCAACGGATATGGCTCTCTCCGCCCGCGTATCCGCCTGCCATCGTGAAAGAATGGTGTAAAAAACAAACCCTGAAGATGTGATATTTCTGTCACCTTATATAGCTTATTTGCAGGGATATACACGTAACACCAAATATTGTTGACGGATTTTTACATTCACTCGTTTAAAATCCATTGCCATGTGAAAAAGAAACTGTACCTTTGCAATTGAAAATTAAATAAATACTAACCTTAAAACTAAACTGACTATGATTGACTATTCTGCCCTTGTCACGCCGGATTCTTTTAATTACGAATCCGGCGTGACAACGCTGCTCTTTGCTCTTTTAAAAATAAAAACATTGCGCCTTTGTGTTTGTTTTTATGAAAAAATCAAGAAAAATGAAGAAACCCTCCTTGTTACATGGTGTTACTTGATGTTTTTTTCATACATTTGTCCCCGAGAAACATTAATTGGGATACAGAATCATGCAGAATAATCTGGTAATAGTGGAGTCTCCGGCTAAGGCTAAGACAATCGAGAAGTTCTTGGGCGACGGTTATAAGGTGCTTTCAAGTTACGGGCATATCCGTGATTTGAAAGAAAAATCGTTCAGTATTGATGTGAAAAACCATTTCGCCCCGATATACGAAATACCGGCTGATAAGGTAAAGCTGGTGAATGACTTGAAGAAGGAAGCGAAAAAGGCTGATATGGTATGGCTGGCATCCGATGAAGACCGTGAGGGGGAAGCCATATCGTGGCACTTGTATGAGGTGCTCCAGTTGGAGCCGGAAAAGACGAAACGGATTGTGTTCCATGAAATCACGAAGACGGCGATATTGAATGCAATCAAGCATCCGCGCACGATTAATATCGACTTGGTGAATGCCCAGCAGGCACGCCGGGTGCTCGACCGTATTGTAGGTTTCGAGCTTTCGCCCGTGTTGTGGAAGAAAATCAAGCCTTCTCTTTCGGCTGGCCGTGTGCAGTCGGTGGCAGTGCGCCTGATTGTGGAGCGCGAGCGTGAGGTGCAGGCGTTTGTGAGCGAGGCTTTGTATAAGGTGACGGCTGTGTTCGCTAATGCCAAAGGAGAGGAGTTCCGGGCTGAATTGGGGCGGCGCTTCAAGACGAAGAAAGAGGCGCAGGCTTTTCTGGAAAAATGCAAGAAGGCGGAGTTCGAGATTGAGGATATAACTACGAAGCCGATGAAGAAATCGCCTGCCGCTCCTTTCACTACCTCGACCCTGCAGCAGGAAGCGGCGCGCAAGTTGGGATTTACGGTGGCGCAGACCATGCGGATTGCCCAGCTTCTGTATGAGAACGGATTGATTACCTATATGCGTACCGACTCGGTGAACTTGTCGGACCTGGCTCTGGACACGAGCCGTGAAGCCATCGTTTCGCGCATGGGCGAGAAGTATGTGCAGACCCGCCATTATACGACGAAAACCAAAGGCGCCCAGGAAGCGCACGAAGCCATCCGCCCCACGTATATGTCGAACGAGACGATTGAGGGGACCGGCCAGGAGAGGCGCCTGTATGAATTGATATGGAAACGTACGCTGGCGTCGCAGATGGCTGATGCGGAACTGGAAAAGACAACTGCCACTATTTCTATCAGCGGCGAGGAAGATAAGTTTATCGCCGTAGGCGAGGTGGTTACGTTCGACGGTTTCTTGCGCGTGTATAAGGAATCGTATGATGAAGGCGCCGAGCCGGAAGGCGAAATGCGTTTGCCTTCGGCACTGGCAGTCGGCCAGGCGCTGGCATACAAGGAAATCACCGCCATGGAGCGTTTCACGCAGGCTCCTTTCCGTTATACCGAAGCCAGCCTGGTGCGTAAGCTGGAAGAGCTGGGCATCGGGCGTCCTTCTACCTACGCGCCTACCATTTCCACCATCCAGCAGCGCGGATATGTGGAGAAAGGAAACCGCGAAGGCACGGAGCGTCCTTACCGGATATTGTCCTTGCAGGGAGGGAAAATCGAGGAGAGCACCAAAGTGGAACTGACCGGAAGCGAAAAGGCGAAACTGCTCCCTACGGATGTGGGCATCGTGGTAAACGATTTCTTGAAAGAATACTTCCCCCAAATCATGGATTATAATTTTACGGCGAGCGTCGAGAAACAATTTGACGAGATAGCCGAGGGCGAGAAACAGTGGGGCGATGTCATGGAGCATTTCTATGAAGGCTTTCATCCGCTGGTAGAAGAAACCATGGCGAGCCGGTCGGAACACAAGGTCGGCGAACGTATCTTGGGGACAGACCCTGCCAGCGGGAAGCAAGTGTCGGTGAAAATCGGGAAATACGGTCCGGTGGTGCAAATCGGTACTGCCGAAGACGCGGAAAAGCCCCGCTTTGCCCAGCTGCAGAAAGAACATTCGCTGGAAACCATAACCTTGGAAGAGGCGCTCGACCTGTTTAAGCTGCCCCGCACGTTGGGAGAGCTGGAAGGGAAGGAAGTGTCTGTGGGGAACGGGCGTTTCGGCCCGTACGTGCGGTGTGACAATCAGTTCGTATCGATACCCAAACCGATGGACCCGCTCTCGATTACCCTGGAAGAAGCCGTGCAGTTGATCCGGGAGAAGCAGGACGCGGCTGCCAAGCGGGTTATCAAGACTTTCCCCGAGAATCCCGACTTGCAGATATTGAACGGGAAATACGGCCCTTACATCTCGTATGAAGGAAAGAACTATAAGATTCCGGACTCGATAGACGCGTCGTTCCTGAATATGGAGGCGTGCTTTAAGGTCATCGAGCTGCAGAAGGAGAAGGCGGAAACCCGTAAGATTCGTCACACGGCTAAGCGGAAATGATGAAACGGGTGTATTTGATTGGCTATATGGGCTCGGGCAAGACGACTTTGGGAAAAGCGTTCGCCCAAGCCGCGCATCTTCAATTCATCGATTTGGACTGGTATATCGAAGAGCGGATGCACAAGTCGATAAAAGACTTGTTTGCCGAGCGCGGGGAAGAAGGATTCCGCCAAGTGGAACGGAACATGCTGCATGAGGCAGGCGAGTTTGAGAATGTGGTGATAGCGGCAGGGGGCGGGACCCCTTGCTTTTTCGACAATATAGACTATATGAACCGGACGGGCGAAACCGTGTTCCTCAACGCTTCGTTCGAGGCGCTGTTCCGCCGGTTGAAAGTGGCGAAATCCAAGCGTCCGTTATTGTCCGGCAAGACCGATGAGGAACTGAAAGAAGTGATTCGGAACGGGCTGGCAGAACGCATGGCGTTTTATGGGAAAGCCAAACATTGGTTCCCGTCCGATTATTTGGAGAGCCGCGAACAGATAAGCGAGTCGGTGGAACAATTGAAGAAAATGTTGGAAGAAAGTTGACAAGTTATAGACGGAGGAATTAATAATTATAGTAAAACAAAATTGGTTTGCGAAAAAATCTTGATGTATTGTCATCCTGAACGAACGTGAAGGATCTCGTGTACATCCACGTGGGCGCATCCGAGATGCTTCACTTCGTTACCAATGACGAATTTACAATTTGTCATAATCGAATGGATTTTCCGCAGGAAATAGGCACTCAGCATGACAAATGATTTTTCGCAATTCATTTCTGATTGACTATATAATTAGCAATGGACAATTGGCAATAAACCATGCGGTACCGCAGTTGTCAATTAAAAAAGACTCTGTGTCTTTGTGCCTCTGTGTTCAATAAATTCACAAGGGTATCTGATACCTTTGAATAAATAGATTTATAAACAAAGATTTTTATGTTGTGAAATGAGAAAATGGCGTATTGAAGATTCAGAAGAACTCTACAACATTACGGGGTGGGGTGTTTCGTACTTTAGTATCAATGACAAAGGTCATGTAGTGGTGACTCCGCGTAAAAATGGAGTGGCGGTCGACTTGAAAGAACTGGTCGATGAACTGCAGCTCCGGGACGTGACGGCTCCCATGCTGGTGCGTTTTCCGGATATATTGGACAACCGCATCGAGAAAATCTCCAATTGTTTCCAGCAGGCGGCGGAGGAATATGGCTACAACGCGCAGAACTTCATCATCTATCCCATCAAGGTGAACCAGATGCGTCCGGTGGTAGAGGAAATCATCAGCCACGGGAAGAAGTTCAATCTGGGGCTGGAGGCAGGTTCGAAACCCGAATTGCATACCGTGATTGCCATTAATACAGACTCCGATTCGCTAATCATCTGCAACGGGTACAAGGATGAAAGCTATATTGAGCTGGCTCTGCTGGCGCAGAAGATGGGCAAGCGCATCTTCCTGGTGGTAGAGAAGCAGAACGAGCTCCGGCTGATAGCCAAGATAGCCAAGCAGCTGAACGTGCGCCCCAATATCGGCATCCGCATCAAGCTGGCTTCTTCGGGAAGCGGGAAGTGGGAGGAGAGCGGAGGCGACGCCAGCAAGTTCGGCCTGACCTCCAGCGAGCTGCTCGAAGCGCTCGACTTCATCAAGGAAAAGAAAATGGAGGATTGCCTGAAGCTCATTCATTTCCATATCGGCAGCCAGGTGACTAAGATACGCCGCATCAAGACCGCCTTGCGCGAGGCTTCGCAATTCTATGTGCAACTCTACAAGATGGGGTTCCCCGTAGAGTTCGTCGACATAGGCGGCGGATTGGGCGTGGACTACGACGGCACACGCTCTTCGAACAGCGAGAGCAGCGTGAACTATTCCATTCAGGAATATGTCAACGATTCCATTTCCATCATGGTGGATGCGAGCAACAAGAACGGCATCCCGCATCCCAATATCATCACCGAGAGCGGCCGCTCGCTCACGGCGCACCATTCGGTATTGATATTCGAAGTGCTCGAGACTGCTTCGCTTCCTTCGATGGACGAGGAGTTTGAAGTGGGTCCTGATGACCACGAGCTGGTGCATGAACTGTATGAAATCTGGGACAATCTGGGGCAAAGCCGGATGCTGGAGGCATGGCACGACGCGCAGCAGATACGCGAGGAAAGCCTCGACCTGTTCAGCCACGGCATCGTGGACCTGAAGACACGCGCGCAGATAGAGCGTATGTATTGGTCGGTGACCCGCGAAATCAATCAGATTGCCTCGGGCTTGAAACACGCTCCCGACGAGTTCCGGAACCTCGACAAGTTGCTTGCCGACAAGTATTTCTGCAATTTCTCGCTCTTCCAGTCGCTCCCCGATTCGTGGGCGATAGACCAGATATTCCCCATTATGCCTATCCAGCGCTTGGACGAGCGTCCCGACCGTACGGCTACCTTGCAGGACATCACGTGCGATTCGGACGGGAAGATAGCCAACTTCGTGACTTCGCGCAATGTGGCGCACGATTTGCCGGTGCATTCCATCAAGTCGAAAGAATCTTATTATATCGGTGTGTTCCTGGTCGGGGCTTATCAGGAAATTCTGGGCGATATGCACAACTTGTTCGGAGACACGAACGCCGTCCATGTCAGCGTGAGCGACAAGGGGTATACCATTGACCAGGTGATTGACGGGGAAACCGTGGCAGAGGTGCTCGATTACGTGCAATATAGTCCGAAGAAACTGGTGCGCACCCTTGAGACGTGGGTGACCAAGTCGGTGAAGGAGGGGAAGATTTCCTTGGAAGAAGGCAAGGAGTTCCTCGCCAACTACCGTTCGGGGCTGTATGGATATACGTATTTGGAATAAGTGACTTAAAATCGAACGCAGAGACGCAAAGATGCGGAGTGATTATTTAATTTGAATATCCGCAAACATTCCATGTAGGGGCGTATCGCATACGCCCCTACAGTCAATTAGGTAAAATGCGGATATTCATTTTATTTAAAAGAGGCAAAATGCACGGAGCCAAACGCCACGTTTTGCGTTCTTTGCTCTCTTAAAAAATAGAAGCTGTTTTGAATTTATCGTGCGATGATTTGGGATGAGTTTTTGAGGCATTTCCGCTTCTGTGATGAGGAAGATAGCGGGCTATCTGACGAAGAACAGGAGCGGAAAGGACCAAAAAATCGCCCAAAGCACACACGAAAACGGATACATCAAGCCAAGAAAAACTTTTTGGAGAAATTCAAAACAGCTTCTAAACTTTGCGCTTTTGTGTCTCTGCGTTCGTTTTTTCACAAAACAACATTAGCTTATGAAAGAAAAACTGACTATCATTAAAGTGGGAGGGAAGATTGTAGAAGAAGCCGGTACGCTCGACCAGCTTCTGGACGACTTCTCCGCATTGCCCGGCAATAAACTTCTGGTGCATGGGGGCGGGCGTTCCGCTACCCGTATCGCGGCTCAGCTGGGTATCGAAAGCAAGATGGTGAACGGACGGCGCATCACCGATGCCGAAACCTTGAAAGTGGTGACCATGGTGTACGGCGGCCTGGTCAACAAGAACATTGTGGCAGGACTGCAGGCTAAGGGCGTAAACGCCATCGGGTTGACGGGTGCCGATATGGATGTCATCCGTTCGGTGAAGCGTCCGGTAAAAGAGATTGATTATGGCTTTGTGGGTGATGTAGAGCGGGTGGATGCCGGTGCGCTGGCAGCCCTTATCCAAAGAGGAGTGGTGCCGGTGATGGCTCCGCTTACCCATGACGGGCAGGGGCATATCCTCAATACCAATGCCGATACCATAGCGGGCGAAACCGCCAAAGCCCTGGCCCGTCTGTTCGATGTGACTTTGGTCTTTTGTTTCGAGAAGAAAGGCGTATTGAGCGACGAGAACGATGACGAGAGTGTCATTCCTGTGCTTACGCCTGACTTGTTTAAGCAATATGTGGCGGAAGGCATCATCAAGGAAGGGATGATTCCGAAGTTGGAAAATTCTTTTTCCGCTATCGATGCGGGAGTGAGCCAGGTGGTAATCACCTCAGCATCAGCCATTGGTACGGAAGCTGGCACGATAATCAAAAAATAATTCAAAAAAAAATAGCGGGTGAGTGTAACTTTTCAGCCACTCACCCGTCATCCTTATAGAAAGCAATGCAAGAAATCAGTTTTCGAGACGATATCCTGCCCTTGAAAGACAAGCTTTTCAGGCTGGCTCTCCGCATCACCTTCGACCGTGCGGAAGCGGAGGATATTGTTCAAGATACACTGATTCGGGTATGGGACAAGCGGGAAGAATGGAGCCAGATGGATTCGGTAGAAGCTTATTGCCTTACGGTAGCGCGCAATTTAGCGATTGACCGGAGCCAGAAGAAGGAAGCGCAAAACGTGGAGTTGACACCCGAGACACAGGAAATGCCCGATGCATTGGTGCCTGACCGGCAAATGGAGCAGAGCGAGCAATTATCAATCGTACACCGGTTGATAAATGGGCTTCCCGAAAAGCAGCGTTCCATTATTCAGCTTCGCGATATCGAAGGCAAGAGTTATAAAGAGATAGCCGAGATACTCCAGCTGACAGAAGAACAAGTAAAAGTCAATTTGTTCAGGGCAAGGCAACGGATAAAGACGAAATATAACGAGATAAACAATTATGGATTATAAGTATATTGAACAGTTGTTGGATAAGTATTGGAATTGTGAAACCTCGCTTGAAGAGGAACAAATCCTGCGCTGCTTCTTCCGTCAGGCAGAAGTTCCGGTTCATCTGTTGCGCTACAAGTCCTTATTTGCTTATCAAGATGCGGCGAGGATGCCAAAACTGGGAGAAGATTTCGACGAACGTGTGCTTGCCGAAATAGAGCGTCCCGTAGTAAAGGCGAAACGCTTGACGTGGCGTATGCGGATGATGCCGTTGTTCAAGGCAGCTGCTGTAATGGCTTTCCTTTTTACGGTAGGAGGGGTAGTGAAGCACTCGGCGGACGGCGGGCGAAGCAGTATTATTTACGTTTACGACCAGTTCGAACATGAGATGCAAGACCCGCAGGTGGCGTATAAGCCCGATTCGGTAAAGGCGCCCATAGAGAATGTTCCGGAAAAGGACGTGAGAAATAAACAGTGACATTTTCATTTGCTTTTAAATATATATTAGTTAGTGCTTATTAGAAAAATCATTGATGAGGCTGTGAAGTTTCAATTCTCTCAAATTAAAATTACTAACTCAATATTGAAGAAAGAATTACCGCGTGAGCAGTGATTCTTTCTTCTTTTTTTATATCTTCGCCGGCGTTATGATGGCGAAGAAACAAATTGTAAGTGATGCCGATTTCGGGCAGATATTCATCGTGACCCGCCGTACGGTGCGCAACGTCACGATGCGGATGAAAGAAGACGGGCTGCATGTCACCACGCCTCCTTTTCGGAGCGTGAAAGCGTTGCTCGACGTAATCCGCCCTTTCCGTGAACGCTTGCTGAAGTTGAAGGCAGACGTGTCTCCCAAGCCTTTCGATTGGGATTATAGGCTGGAGGCGGAGTGCTTCCGGTTGTGGCTCGAACCCAGCCGGCTGAAGCATTTCACCGTGCGCTCTGCCGAAGAGGGAGTAAAGATTTGTTGTCCCGAAGATACTGACTTTTCAGACAAACGGGTACAGACGTTGGTGCGGAATGCCATAGCCCGTGCCTTGAAGAAACGGGCGGAAGAGTATCTGCCTCCGTTGGTGGCATGTTGGGCAGAACGGTACGGATTGTCGTATCGGACGGTGAAGATTACCAAGGCACGCTCCCGGTGGGGAAGTTGCTCATCGGAACGTCATATCAGCCTGTCGTATTACCTGATGCTGCTCCCGGCGCATCTGATGGATTACGTGGTATTGCACGAGCTGGCACACACCCGTGAGATGAACCACGGTCCCCGCTTCTGGGAGTTGCTCGACCGGATGACGGAAGGGCGTGCGCTGGCATTGCGCAAGGAGTTGCGTGCATACCGTCCGGTGTTTTGAGCCTGTTGTGCCTTGCTGTTGATGTATGTCAAAAAATGCGTATGCTTTGTGTTCCCAGCCGTTTATGTTTGATGAATTTCCTTTACCTTTGCATCCGTTTTGAATATTCACCACAGATTACACAGATTAAATCAATTATAAAATCTGTGTAATCTGTGGTGGAAAAACACAATCAGGATAATCTGTATGAAGAAAAGTTTGATGGCATTGGCTTCCGGCACGCTGGGCTTAGGAATTGCCGAGTTTGTAATGATGGGCATTCTGCCCAATGTGGCCCATGATTTGGGCATTTCTATCCCGCAGGCAGGGCACTTTATTTCGGCATACGCCATTGGGGTGTGCGTAGGTGCTCCGTTGACCGTAGTGGTGGCACGTACCCGTCCGTTGAAGCAGATATTGTTGGGACTGGCGATGATTTACATCGTAGGGAATCTGTTCGCTTCGATGTCGGTGAATTATTGGATGTTGCTCCTGATGCGCTTCGTTTCGGGATTGCCTCACGGGGCATTCTTCGGCGTAGGTTCCATCGTGGCGGAACGGGTGGCGGATAAAGGAAAAGCTTCGCAGGCGGTAGCGTTGATGATAGCGGGGATGACCATTGCCAACCTCTTCGGGGTTCCTTTCGGCACGTTGTTGAGTAACCTGTTTTCGTGGCGCTTTCCTTTCGTGTTCAATGCCCTTTGGGGAGTCTTGATATTCTATCTGATTTGGCGGTGGATTCCGTATATGCCCGCTCTGCCCGACGTGGGATTGAAAGGTCAGTTCCGTTTTCTGAAGCGGCTGGCTCCGTGGCTGATTATCCTGACTACAATGTTCGGCAACGGGGGCATCTTCTGCTGGTTCAGCTATGTCACGCCGCAGATGATTCACGAAGCAGGTTTCTCGCCCCATTCGATGACCGCCGTGATGATGCTTGCCGGATTGGGCATGACCATCGGTAATCTGGTGGGAGGCAAGTGCGGCGACCTTTACGGGCTGGCTCCGGTAATCCGTGTCACGCAGATGGTGATGGTATTGTCATTGCTGGGCATCTTCTTCTTTACCCGCAATCCGTACCTGTCCGTCATCCTGATGTTTGTCTGCACGGCTTGCCTCTTTGCGGTCTCTCCTCCCCAGCAATTATTGCTTTTGCAGAACTCGCGCGGCTCTGAGATGATGGGAGCGGCGTGTGTGCAGATCGCTTTTAACCTGGGCAATGCCGTGGGTGCCTATCTGGGCGGATTGCCGATAGACGCCGGTATGGGGTACCGTTATCCGTCGCTGGTAGGTGTCTTCATCGTGCTTCTGGGGCTGGTTTGTATCTCGATTTACGTGAAACGCGCTAAAAACTCATCACAGCTTGCATAGATTTTTATATTGAACGCAGAGACACGAAGGCACAGAGAATAATCAAAATTAAACTCTGTGCTTTCGTGTCTCTGTGTTTTTATTTTAATAATCCGTGTAATCTGTGGTGATTAAAATAACATTTACTCCGTCCTCAGGTTCTCCGTAGGATTCATTCGGGCGGCTTTCAGGACGAGGAGGGCGGAGAGCACCCATACGACGAGGAGCACTACGAGGGCGCATCCCGTGAAGAGCCACCACGTCAGCTCTATCTTGACGGCGAACAGCTGGAGCAGGGCGATGCTGACACGCCATGCCACGAGTGCGCCGATGAGGGCGGCAGGGAGGGCAATCTTCAGCAGGCCGGCGAGGAAGAGGCGTTGCACGCTGCCCACCGTGGCTCCGTGGATGATGCGTATGGCTATCTCGGCACGGCGGCGGCTGATTTCGTCGCGGATGTAGGCGGTGAGTCCGATGAGGGCGATAATCAAGATGCACAGCCCGGTGAAGAAGATGCTGTTGCGCACGTGCAGGATGCTGTCGTACAGGTTGTCCATTTCCAGTGCGAGGCTATAGACGTGTTTCTCCTGGCTGGGCATCGTCTGTGATACGACGTTTTGTACGGCTTTCATGCCTTCGGGCGTCAGATGGCGCAGGCGGATGAAAAGGTAACTGCGTGGCTCGGGGCTATAGAACATCACCGTGGGACGCTCGTCGGCATCTTCCGCCATTTGCGAGCCGAAATGGATTTCCTCGTACACACCGCAAATGGTGAGCGGTCCTTTGTGCTCGGTGATAAAGACTGTTTTGCCGATGGGCGAACCTGTCCAGCCTGCCAGTTCGCGCATCCGTTCCACAAACTTGCGGCTTACCATTACCTGCCGTGCCACGGTGTCGCTCAGGTGGGGCGTGAAAGCTGTTCCTTCGATGACGGGGATGCCGAACACCTGGTGATAATCGTCTCCCGTGAGGTACATGTCGGCGATGTTCATAAATTCCGCTCCCGTTTCGTTGTCATACACATTGTTCCCGCTGCAACGCTCGAACGGATCTTGATAGCCCCACGTCACGCCTGCCACTTCGGGTAGCTTCTTCAGTTCCTGTACGCAACGCTGCTGTTCGGTTCCGGTCGTACCGGGCAGCGATACGTAGAGCATGTCTTTGTATTCGAAACCGGCATCGTAATTGGTCAGTTTGTTGTATTGCAGGCTGATGACCGCCAGCACGGCAACGAAGAACGTGGTCAGGAGGAACTGCACGAAGAGCAGCCCTAACTTCCAGTGCCGCTTGCTTTCGGTGTAGCGGCGGTAGGCATAGGTGACGGGAATGCGCGTGTACAGATATCCGGGCATTGCACCGCAGAGCAAGATGACGGCGATGGTAATGACAACGCACACGGCTATCGTCGCCGGGGGGAAGAGCGAGTGCAGGCTGTGCCCTATCTGCTCTTGCAGCAGGTCTTGGATGCCGAAGATAATCAGCACCGCCAGCGCGAGGCTAAGCAGCCCGTGGAGTGCCGACTCGGCGAGCACCATGCGGTAGATGTCGCGGCTCTCCGCCCCGTAGCAGCGGTAGGTGGCGATGCTCTTGGCACGGTTTACCATGCCCGATATGACCAGCAGGATGTAGTTCAATACCGCCACCGCCAGCATCAGGATGCCGAAGGCGAGGAAGACGATGCGCATGATGCGGTTGTAGTCCGACGAGGAGAAGATTTCGCCGACGGGCTGGAAACCGATCTCGTAGCTGGCTCCGGTCTTTCTCAGATGCTCCATCGGCAGGTTGGTTTCCAGCATCCGTTTCACGTTGGCGGTCAGTTGTTCAGGCTTTGTGCCGGGATAGAGGCGGGCGTAGCTGCTGTAGCGGTCGTTTCCCAGCCAGTTGTCGCGCCCGTCGCCCATTACCTGCCCGATGGTGGGCAGTGCCACCACTACATCGAAGCGGGGCAGGTGGGTGTTCTCGGGAAATTCTTCGAAGATGCCTACGATGTTGAGCTTGAAGTCGGGAAACTCTTTCCACGTCAAGGTGTGCCCCACGATATCGGTGCCTAATGTTTCGGCAAGGCGCGACGAGATGTAGGCATTGTTCTCTTTCTCCAGTCCGGTATGCGGATTCTCTCCAATGAGGATGCGGCGCGGGAAGACTTCGAAGAACGAGCTGTCGCACAAGTGTGCGTTGGCGGTCACTTCCCGTTGGTCTTCCGTCACGAGGTGCATTTCGTCTTGCAGCCACGTGAACCGTGTGGCGGCTTCCACTTCGGGACAGTAGCGCTTTACGCCTGGTGCGGTGGCACCCGGTGTTTTCGTATAGGGGC
Source organism: Phocaeicola salanitronis DSM 18170 (assembly GCF_000190575.1). NCBI lineage: Bacteria > Pseudomonadati > Bacteroidota > Bacteroidia > Bacteroidales > Bacteroidaceae > Phocaeicola > Phocaeicola salanitronis. The sequence continues at coordinate 3,608,563 of NC_015164.1, forward strand.
GCCACGTGTCGTCTTGCGCTGATTTGTATTTCTCGGTGATGCGGTACGTGTCTTCCAGCCGCGGCAGGAAGTTGTCGTAGCTGGTCTCGTAAATCACTTCGGCTATCATGGCAAGCCCGATGGCGAGGCCCACGCCGAGGCAGAGAATCTTTATGGGGTTCGCTTCGCCCCGTCGGAAGAGGTTGTTCAGTGCTTTTTTCATCTGGTTTATTTACTATTTAATTGTTTGTTTGGAAACGCAGATTAACGCGGATTCAAATTTAATCATCTGTTTAATCTGCGTTAATCTGTGAAAATCTGCGTTTCTTCACAGTATATAGTTACTGCTTAGAGCTTCGTTACGCCGGATTTGCAATCCGGCGTCATTGAGTGCTCGGATTACAAATCCGAATCATCAGTGTGGGTGTGCGGATTGCAAATCCGCAAGCTCAATTACGGCGGATTACAAATCCGCCATAACAGACAGAGTCCCACAGAGGAAATAAATTTAAGAACTCTGTGTGCCTCTGTGTCCTCTGTGGTGAATAGTAAGGAAACTACATTTCGGCAATGGAAGCCACAATCTGCCCGTCGAACAGGTTGATGATGCGTCCGGCATATCCGGCGTCGCGCTGGCTGTGTGTCACCATCACGATGGTCGTGCCTTCCTTGTTCAGTTCGGTCAAAAGCTCCATTACTTCTTGTCCGTTCTTCGAGTCGAGGTTACCGGTCGGCTCGTCGGCAAGGATGATTTTGGGATTCGATACCACGGCACGGGCGATTGCCACACGTTGTTGCTGACCTCCGGAGAGCTGTTGCGGATAGTGTTTGGCGCGGTGGCTGATGTTCATCCGTTTCAGGATGTCCGCCACGCGCTGCTTCCGTTCGGCGGACGGTACGCCCAGGTAGGTGAGGGGCAGTTCCACGTTCTCCGCCACGTTCAGTTCGTCTATCAGGTTGAAGCTCTGGAATACGAAGCCGATGTTGCCTTTGCGCACGTTTGTGCGGTCTTTTTCTTTCAGGTGTCCCACTTCTTTTTCGTCCAGATAATAATCGCCTGATGTCGGGTTGTCGAGCAGCCCCATGATGTTCAGCAGGGTGGACTTGCCGCATCCCGAAGGTCCCATAATGGCAACAAATTCTTTGTCGGCTATCTCGAAACTGACATTGTTGAGCGCGATAGTTTCTACTTCTGTAGTACGGAATGTCTTGCAAAGGTTTTCAATCTTAATCATAATAGTATAAGTGTTTATTGGTTAATAATTTCTTTTGTTTGCTTATTGAAACGCAGATTTTCGCGGATTAGCGCGGATTTTATTTTAGGGTTTTCAGGTTTTCACCCGATTATGCTAAAATGATAATCTGCGAAAATCTGTGTTAATCTGCGTTTCAAAATGGTGTCACTCTGCCCGTACACAATCTATCGGGTTGCTGTTCGCTGCACGGTAGCTCTGCACGGTCACGGTGACGAGGGTCATCAGGATAATCAGCAGGCAGGCGGTGACGAACACCCACGCCGAGAGCGGCACGCGCTGGGTGAACGACAGGAGCCAGCTATCCATTACGTAATAGGCAACCGGCATCGCCACTGCCGAGCAAAGGATGGCGACTTTCAGACTGGCACGGTTGAATTGCCACAATATCTGGCTCGTGCTGGCACCGAACACCTTGCGCACCCCGATTTCCTTGCGCCGGTATTGCGTCTCGAAAATGGTCAGCCCGAACACGCCCACCAGCGAGATGAGGATAGCAAGCACGCTGAAGGCGATGACTACCTGTTGCTGGTTGGTCTCGGCGGTATAGAGTTTCTTATATACGTTGTCGAAGAAATCAATCTCGGCAGCATAGCCGGGGAAGCTCTTCTCGAAGGCTTCGCGGGCGTGGCTCAGGGCTTGCGCAGGGTCGCTTCCGGCTTTTACACGGATATAGCCGAAAGGAAGCACGTCATCATCGTATAAATTAGGAGTAAATACGAAGGGCGTTCCGCTGAAGGCGGTGATGCGGTTCGAGGTGAACGCCACGTTGTCCACGTAGCCCGTGATTTCGGCTTTCCCCATCCAGTCGGCATTCAGTTCCTGTCCGGTGGGCAGGTTATACATCTTCTTAAATTCTTTAGTGGCGATATAGTGCCTTACGTTCCGCCCTACGGAGTCGCCGGGCAGGAAGTCGCGCCCTTCGGTCACCTTCATGCCCATCACCTTCGGGAAGTTGGTAGAGACGCGGACATAGAAAGGCTGTACGTGTTGCTCGGCTATGGTAAATCCCTGGATGTTGTACACGTTTCCGCCTCCCATCCGATCGTTGGCATACGCCACGCCTTCAAACTCCGGATAGCCCAATAGTTGCTGGTCGAATGCCTTGTAGGGCTGGCTCAGGAAAGGTTTTTGAGGCATTTGGGCGATGAGTAGCATGTCGCGGTCGAATCCGGTGCGGATGTTCTTCTGGTATTCGTTCTGCATGAAGATGAAGGTGGAGCACACGATGAGGCATGCCGAGATGAAATACTGGAAGCTGACCAGTGCGGTGCGGAGCCGTTTTCCTTTTCCACTCAGGGCGAAGTTGCCTTTCAGCATCAGTGCGGGTGGGAACGAGGTCATGTACCATGCCGGATAAAGTCCGGCAAGTACACCCGTCAGCAGGGCGATGCCTACGCTTCCGAAAATGACGGGCAGATAGTCTTTCAGTGCGGGATTGAAACCCAACGCATCCAGTGCCTGTGTCTGCGTGAGGCAAGCTACGATACCCAGTGCAATCAGCCAGCCCAGCAACACGGTGCATACGGCTTCCAGCACCAGTCCCGTGCGGAGCGAGCCGACAGAGCTTCCCAGCACCTTCTGCGTATTGATGCTGCGGATGCGCATCGGGGTGAGGGCGGTGGTGAAGTTGATAAGGTTCACGGCGGCGATGCCGATGACCAGTATGGCGATGAGAATCATCAGGCGCGTGTGCTGCAGGTCGCCCGTCTTGAAGTAGAACCACGGCTTGGTGTGGTAGTACACGTCTCGGATAGGAATAACCATGGGCTTGACTTCCTTGAAATCAGATGACTTCTCCATCTTATCGTTGATAATCTTGTTCTGAACCAATTGGCGGTTGACTTCTTCGTAAGTGACTCCGGGTTTCAGGCGGACGAAAGCCAGATAGCTCCAGCTTCCCCATTGGTTGAGGTCCCATTTTTCTCCAATGCGACAATAGATGTCATTGGTGAGTTGGGCATTTTTCGGGAATTCCTTGTACACTCCGCTAATCCTGAATTGTGTTTCTTCGGTAGCTTGGTGTGGACTTTCCAAATAGATGTATTTACCTATGGCGCTTCCGTCAGGGAAAAGCCGTTTGGCTTGGCTTTCCGAGATAATGGCTCCGTTGGGGGTGTCCAGCCCTTCGTCATTGCCTTCCACGAAAGTCATTCCGATAGTCTTTGCAAAATCGGGATATACAGTTGCAACGTTTTCTTTGATGTATTTCGGATAGTGCGGGTCAGTATATACCAGATTACTTCCGAATTGCATCGAAAGCAGGGTGCCGCATTCGATTCCCGTGGTCTCTTGGATGGCAGCATCTACAAACGGGCGAGGCACCACCACCAGCTCGTTGTCTTTCCCGTCAATGGAAAGGTTCAGCACCGCCAGCCGTTCGGGTTCGGGATAGCAGGTGTCGAATTGTTGTTCATAACGGGTTTTCATCATAATTACGATGAAGGCGGCAAAGGCGGCGGATAGTCCTAATAAATTTAGGAATGAAGCCGTGCGGAACCGCTTCAGCGTGTAAAACAGGTTGCGTAGAATCGTTTGGTTCATGTTCGTTGTAATTATTTGTTATGCTTTTTACGTTTACAAGCAGTATGTGCTTCTTGTTTTCACTATATTTATTGCAAAGATCGTGCCAAACAAAATTGGTCTTGATAATCAGTATCTTATAAAAATGCCTGTTTTTTGAAGTGTCAAAAAATTAGACACTCAGTGTCAAAAAATTAGACACTTCACGTTTTCCGGTAGATAAGAAGCCGGGTGGTTTACCGATATCTTTTGTCAAGATTCTCTACTTAAGCCTCTGTTATCCCGCCCGCTTCCTTTTGCTTTTACAGTGTCTTATTTTAGAAAAGGTTGACTCATAAATCAGAGTCAAGAAAATGAAAAAAGAAGAAAGTTTTGTGCACGATCATTCTTGCATCCGTGCAGTAGAGATTTACCGTTTGTGTAAAGTTGAGGGGTTGGACAATTCCGCCTTAATGAAAAAATTCGGCATAAGCCGTACGACTTTGTATCGTATATTGTCTACCTTTGAGCGTGAAAACCCTCAAATAGCAGAACAGATGAAACGTCAAGGAAAAGATGTGACTCCGGAAGATTACAAGCGTCTTCAGAATGAACTGGCCCGTTTGAAGAAAGAGCTTGAACGGGAACGCCTCCGCGCCGACTTCTATGAAGAGATGGTCGCATTCGGGGAGGAAGTATACGGCATACGGCTAAAAAAAGCTGGCACCAAGTAGCATGTAGGCTGCACGTCCGGGACAAGCGTCTTTACGGCATTGCCCCGATGTGCCGTCTGCTTGGTGTGAGCAAACAGGCCTACTACAAGCATGAGGACAAGCTTTTGCACCGCCTGGCGCTGGAATCTTTCGTTGTGGACTACGTCAGAGAGGTCCGCCGCAAGGATCCGGGCATAGGAGGAGGCAAGTTGTGGCAGATGTACAACCGCCGTTTCGGCACAGCCTGGCACGTGGGCTTCAACCGTTTTTATGCGATAATGGAACGCCACGGGCTTAAGCTCCGCCGCCGTAAGCGGCGTGCCGTGACGACCGATTCGCGCCACGGGCTTCCGGTCTATCCGAACCTGGTGAAAGCGCTGATACCCGATGCGCCCTGCCAGCTGATAGTGAGCGACATCACCTACATCGTATGCTGGACGGATCCGTTGACGGGGGGAATACACGTTCTGCTACCTTTCGCTCATAACCGATTATTACACAAAGGAAATCGTGGGCTATAGCGTGGGCGAGACATTGGACTCCCGCTATCCCCTTGAAGCGCTGGAAATGGCCTTGCGGCACTATGGGGACAGGGACTTGAGCGGCCTGATCCACCATTCGGACCGGGGCGTACAATATGCCAGTTACGAGTACACGCGGCGTCTGAAGGAACGTCAGGTCCGCATCAGCATGACCGAAAGCGGCAATCCGAAAGACAACGCGGTGGCCGAACGGGTGAACAACACGGTCAAGAATGAGCTGCTCGGCGGCATGACGTTCCTGAACATCACTCAGGTAAGGGAGGCGGTGAAGGCGGCGGTGGACTTTTATAACAACGAACGTCCCCACTGGAGCCTGGACGGCATGACGCCGGCCGAAGCCTCCCGGTGCAAGGGGGAGCTGAAGAAGAAGTGGACCAGTTTCCGGGAGAGAGCCATAAAAGGACAAAGCCGCCCACAGACTGGAAGCCTGCCGGCCTCCGGATGAAACTTACGTTTTTACCTTGTTATAGAGAGGAAGATGAAAATAAAGCTTATCTTTGCCTCGAAAACGGAAAGGTAAACCCTTTTCATGAAAAAACGGCCACAGGGTTAACCCTGTGCATGAATAGTAATAATACGAGTCAACCGTACTACGAATAAGACTTAAAGTAGTCAACCTTTTCTACAAAGCTACACAGCCAAGAGTAGTCTCGTGCCTGGTTTAGTAATGCTGAAACTGTAGTTTTCATCTATTGAAACTTTAGTTTCAGCACGTTGAAACTAAAGTTTCAGTATATATAAACCATGGTGAAACTGTTTTCCCTCCTGCGGTGCGGCAGGCTTTGGCTCCTTGCGGATGCATTCCCTTCACCCGCCTTGTGCGTTCTTCCTGCCCTTTTCTCCCCTCCCTGCCTTTTCCCCTTTCCTGCCGTATGTTTTACAGCATACGTCCTTTCTCGCGCGCGCATATAATATATATAAGGAGTACGGGCATTCCTCCTTCCCGTTCACGCCGCTTCTTTTTTTAGCTCTTAATTACCTGTATATCATGCGCTTCTGCATTATTCATTGATTTTTCCGTCAAAAAAACTCCCTCATCGCTTGCAGGTCCGGAATAAAGCCGTACCTTTGCACCCGCTTTCGGAAAGGAACTCCCTTGAACGCGAGACGGTCAGGAAGCCTCCTTGAAAAAAGTCCCGCAAAAATTTGGCGGTTTGAAAAATCCGCCTTATCTTTGCAAACGGTTTCCCTCTTTTGCGGGAGCCGCTGAAAACAGAAGCGTTCAATGAAATGTTTTGGATGAGACGAAGGAAAAGAAGCGGTGCTATTACCGCCTGTCCATCTTGATGGTTCCAGGCGGCAGATAGGATGGGTCCTGACAGAAGATAATTATAATAAAAAGATATTCTACAATGAAGAGTTTGATCCTGGCTCAGGATGAACGCTAGCTACAGGCTTAACACATGCAAGTCGCGGGGCAGCGGGAGCTTAGCTTGCTAGGCTTGCCGGCGACCGGCGCACGGGTGAGTAACGCGTATCCGACCTTCCGCACACTCCGGGCCAGCCTTCCGAAAGGAAGATTAATCCCGGATGGTATGGCGTGGCTGCATGGCAGCGCCATTAAAGGAGTGATCCGGTGTGCGATGGGGGTGCGTTCCATTAGCTTGTTGGCGGGGTAACGGCCCACCAAGGCGACGATGGATAGGGGTTCTGAGAGGAAGGCCCCCCACATTGGGACTGAGACACGGCCCAAACTCCTACGGGAGGCAGCAGTGAGGAATATTGGTCAATGGGCGCGAGCCTGAACCAGCCAAGTAGCGTGGAGGATGACCGCCCTACGGGTTGTAAACTCCTTTTATAAGGGAATAAAACCTCCCACGTGTGGGAGCTTGTATGTACCTTATGAATAAGCATCGGCTAACTCCGTGCCAGCAGCCGCGGTAATACGGAGGATGCGAGCGTTATCCGGATTTATTGGGTTTAAAGGGAGCGTAGACGGGATGTCAAGTCAGCTGTGAAAGTTTGCGGCTCAACCGTAAAATTGCAGTTGAAACTGGCTTTCTTGAGTGCGTTCGAGGCAGGCGGAATTCGTGGTGTAGCGGTGAAATGCATAGATATCACGAAGAACCCCGATTGCGAAGGCAGCCTGCTAGGCCGCAACTGACGTTGATGCTCGAAAGTGCGGGTATCAAACAGGATTAGATACCCTGGTAGTCCGCACGGTAAACGATGGGCACTCGCTGCCGGCGATATACAGCCGGCGGCTTAGCGAAAGCGTTAAGTGCCCCACCTGGGGAGTACGCCGGCAACGGTGAAACTCAAAGGAATTGACGGGGGCCCGCACAAGCGGAGGAACATGTGGTTTAATTCGATGATACGCGAGGAACCTTACCCGGGCTTGAACTGCGCCTGAATGTGCCGGAAACGGCACAGCCGCAAGGCAGGCGTGGAGGTGCTGCATGGTTGTCGTCAGCTCGTGCCGTGAGGTGTCGGCTTAAGTGCCATAACGAGCGCAACCCCTTCCGCCAGTTGCCATCAGGTTATGCTGGGGACTCTGGCGGTACTGCCATCGTAAGATGCGAGGAAGGTGGGGATGACGTCAAATCAGCACGGCCCTTACGTCCGGGGCTACACACGTGTTACAATGGGGGGTACAGAGGGCCGCCATCCGGCGACGGAGCGCCAATCCCAAAAGCCCCTCCCAGTTCGGACTGGAGCCTGCAACCCGGCTCCACGAAGCTGGATTCGCTAGTAATCGCGCATCAGCCACGGCGCGGTGAATACGTTCCCGGGCCTTGTACACACCGCCCGTCAAGCCATGAAAGCCGGGGGTGCCTGAAGTGCGTAACCGAAAGGGGCGCCCTAGGGTAAAACCGGTGATTGGGGCTAAGTCGTAACAAGGTAGCCGTACCGGAAGGTGCGGCTGGAACACCTCCTTTCTGGAGCGGCCTTTCCTGGGCGCTGCCTTTTCCGAGTCTTCTCCATACAGATACAACAGAGGTTCAACGCCAGTCCTATAGCTCAGTTGGTCAGAGCGCCACACTGATAATGTGGAGGTCGGCAGTTCAACTCTGCCTGGGACTACGGTCTTGGGGGATTAGCTCAGCTGGCTAGAGCACCTGCTTTGCAAGCAGGGGGTCAACGGTTCGAATCCGTTATTCTCCACTGTTAGAAAGAAGTTCTATGACATGATGTGACAAGCAATAAAGAGAAACGAGCGCTTGCAGGCTATTCTGCAAGCATCAGCCAGAGGTATATGCCCGCTCTCTTCCGGAAGGAAGAGCGAGCGGCGGCGTAAGTAGATAAGGGCGCACGGCGGATGCCTTGGCTCTCGGAGGCGATGAAGGACGTGACAAGCTGCGAAAAGCCGCGGGGAGGCGCACATGGCCCTTGATCCGCGGATCTCCGAATGGGACAACCCGTCATGCTGAAGGCATGACATCCCGCCTGAGGCGGGAGGCCAACGCGGGGAACTGAAACATCTTAGTACCCGCAGGAAAAGAAAACAACAGTGATTCCCCCAGTAGCGGCGAGCGAACGGGGAGGAGCCCAAACCGCGCGTGTTACGGCACGCGCGGGGTTGAAGGACCGCGACACCGCAAGAAGCAAGGCGAATGGAACGCGCTGGAAAGCGCGGCCGTAGAGCATGAAAGCTGCGTACATGAAGCCGTGTGAAGCGTAGCGGCATCCTGAGTAGCGCGGGGCACGTGGAACCCTGCGTGAATCTGCCGGGCCCATCCGGCAAGGCTAAATACTCCCGAGAGACCGATAGCGAACCAGTACCGTGAGGGAAAGGTGAAAAGCACTTCGGACAGAAGAGTGAAATAGACCCTGAAACCGTGCGCCTACAAGCGGTCGGAGCACGCAAGTGTGACGGCGTGCCTTTTGCATAATGAACCTACGAGTTCCCCTGCTTGGCGAGGTTAAGCGCGATAAGGCGCGGAGCCGGAGCGAAAGCGAGTCTGAAAAGGGCGTCAAGTCATGCGGGGGAGACGCGAAACCAAGTGAT
>NC_015165.1 GCF_000190575.1 Phocaeicola salanitronis DSM 18170
ACAATAATTAAATATGGATTATTCAAAATTTATTTTAACAGTATTTGGCATATATATCTTATACTATGCAATTAATATCGTTTATGATTCATTCTTTCATAAATCGTCCCAAGAAGGAAATATTAATGAAGACGAAGAGTTTATTATAGACGAAGAAGAAGACGAAGAAAAACCTCATGAAGTCCTTGACAACGAAGTTGAACAAGCCTCTTTACAAGAAGAAATTAAAGACGATTCAGGGGAACATAATGATGAAATACAGATAGTGATGGAAGTTGAGACACAAGGAATTCCACTTGAAGAATTAATAGCAAAAGGAAAGAATATGTTTGCGACAGTTAATTATTAACATATGTATAATTTTAAAACAACAAAAAAATGAATTTAAAAAATTTCTTAAAGAGAAAAACATGTATCGCAATCGCAACGGTATTATTGACAACAACTAGTATCTATGCACAAGGAGCAGCTGGTATTGATGCCGCAAGTTCTGAATTAGAGACTTACATGGATCCGCTAGGAAACATGATTATGATATTAGGAGCCATCGTTGGTTTGGTAGGTGCAGTAAGATGCTTCATCAAATGGAACTCAGGTGACCAAGATGTTCAAAAGGCAGTCATGGGATGGATGGGTTCTTGCATATTCCTTGTCGTTTCAGGAGCTATTGTTAAAGCCTTTTTTGGCGTTTAAGATGGAAAGAGAACATCCAACTTTTAATGTTTATAAGGGGCTTCAAAAGCCCCTTATTTTCAAAGGTCTTAAAGGGAAATTCATCTATATAGGTGCAGGATGCGCTATTGGAGCATTATTATCCAGTGTCATTATTTCAAATATTATATCATATACATGGGGAGGAATCACTCTTTGTATTGTAATGTTTGGTGGATTAAGCCTAACTGTACATCTTCAAAAAAAAGGATTGCACAAAAAGGACAAAAGCAAAGGCATCTATATAGAATCTCGCATTTTTTTAAAGGAACGAAAAAAATAATATTATGCTGAAGAAAAAAGATTTTGAAGCACCGTGGATTGGGATTGAAATGATTGATTCTATCCCAGTATTTTATAACCGAAGAGGGGACTATTCTGTCTGCATACGATGCGAAAATCCCATAATGCAATTTGCAGCAAATACAGATGCCTTTTATGATTTCCATAACTTGTTTTCCAATATTATAAAAACACTAGGAGCAGGATATATTATTCAAAAGCAAGACATCTTTTGCAAAGAAGCCTTTCACTCTAATAACTTAAATGCTACAGATTATCTTAGCAAAAGATATTTTGAACATTTTGAGAATAGAATATTTACCAGTATATCCACTTATATAACAATTACAAGACAATTACAAAGAAGTAAATTCTTTGCATGGGATTCAAAAGAATTCTCTACATTTCTTCGAAATATAACTAAGGTTTTATCATTGCTAAACAGCAAAGATATGGGAGCAAAGCTATTGCAGCCCAAAGAACTAGAGGAATACATGATAAGAGTTATTTCATGCAATTTTAATTCACAGAAACTCAGTTTAAAGAATATCAAAACAACATCCGAATATATTAACATTGGAGAAAAAAAACTTCAAAGCATTTCTTTGGTTGACATAGACGAAGTAAACTTACCAACCATTATAAAACCATATAAGGAAATTAATGTTGGAGTAAAACTTCCTGTTGACTTACTATCATTTATTTATGATAGTCCAGAAATTGAAACAATTATTTATAATCAGATAATAGAAATTCCAGATCAACGAAACGAATCAAATAAGTTAGAAGCAAAAAAAAGGAGGCATAAAAGTATGCCAGATCCTGCAAATGATCTATGCGTTGAGGACATAGATAAAGTTCAGTCTGATATAGCACGAGAAGGCAAGATTCTTGTGTATGCACATTATAATATCATGTTAGCAAATCAACAAGATATCACAAAAGCATCAAACTATATTGAAAGTTCATTATTTGATTGTGGAATTATCCCAAACAAACAATGTTACAATCAGTTTGAGTTGTTTAAATGTGCCTTACCGGGATGCGCTACAGAGCTTAAATCTTATGACAAATTTTTAACAACATCAGACGCTGCTATATGCTTCTTTTTCAAAGAGAGATTAGCACTTACAGAGAAAAGTCCATTCTTAACATACTACACCGATAGACAAGGAATTCCGATAGGAATAGATTTTTCTGGGAAAGAAGGAGATATTAAGTATACAAACAACTCAAATGTCTTTGTTCTTGGACCATCAGGTTCAGGAAAATCATTTTTTGTCAACGACACAATTAGACAATGGGTAAACCAAGATACTGATATTGTTATGGTAGATACCGGACATAGCTATTCAGGCTTATGTCAATATTTCAACGGAAAGTATATAACGTATTCTGCTGAAAAACCTATCTCCATGAACCCGTTTGATATTACAGAAAAAGAATATAACGTGGAAAAAAAGAATTTCCTGAAATCACTGATCTTTCTTCTTTTCAAAGGAAGCTCTGGAAAAATTTTAAAAGAAGAAGAAGAAATTTTAGATATTGTGATAGATAAATACTATTCATTCTATTTCAATCCTTTTTCCGGATACAGTAAAGAAGAAAAAGAATCCATAAAAGAAACTTTATTGTTAGAATATCAAATTAATCATAACGAACTTGAAACATTAAGGGAAAAAGAAAAAAGGGAGCTTCTTGAGATAAAGCTAAAAAAGCTCGAAATGTTAGTTGAGCGTGGAGAAGGAGGGGAAGTTGATAATGCAAAAAGAGCGATCCAGAATATTTTAATAGAAAATGGATTTACACTTGCCGAAATGAATAACCCAAATGAAAGACTATTGTCTATCATTGAAAGAAGAATTATGGAAAAAGAGGCAGCATTAAAAGACATTAAGGTCGACAATTTATCTTTCAATTCATTCTATGAGTTTTCATTGAGAATGATTCCTATTATTTGCAATGAAAATAAAATTCAATTTGATTTATCTGGCTATAAATTTCTACTAAAGAAATTTTATAAAGGCGGACAATTAGAACGAACATTGAATGAAAAATTTGATACTTCTCTTTTTGATGAAAAGTTCGTTGTATTCGAAATTGATGCAATCAAGGATGATCCCCAATTATTCCCTATTGTAACACTTATTATAATGGACTTATTTATTCAAAAAATGAGGTTAAAAAAGAATAGAAAGGCTTTAATAATCGAAGAAGCTTGGAAAGCTATCGCATCAGAAATGATGGCTGGCTACATACAATATTTATATAAAACAGTCAGAAAATTTTGGGGTATTGCAATGGTAGTGACACAAGAACTTGATGACATTATCAGTAATCCGATCGTCAAAAAATCTATTATCAATAATTCTGATATACTTTGCTTACTTGATCAAAAAAAATTTAAAGACAAATACGAAGAAATAGCCAACCTGTTGACATTATCTGAAGTTGATCAAAAACAAATCTTTACGATTAATCAACTAAATAATAAAGAAAACAGGAATCGATTTAATGAAGTTTTCATTAAAAGAGGAAGCTATGGAAATGTCTTTGGCGTGGAAGTCTCCCTATATGAATATTTCACTTTCACAACTGAAAGAATCGAAAAAGATGCCGTTGGATATTATATAGAATTGTATGGAGATTATCATAAAGGATTAGATAATTTCATCAATGACATGAAAAAATCTAATCTTAAAACAGGAGATTGGGTTAGACATGTTGCTTCCGTACTAGGTAAAATAAATGCAGAACAGAATCTGACAGATATCTTCTATAACAATCTAGCCAATGAAGAAACTTTGTACAAATTTATACTTACACAATATCATGAATCCGCATAAATCAATCTTAAAAAGATTAGCTTTACTTATAACAGTGCTATGTAGCATAAAAACTATGTATGCACAGCAAGCCGTATTTGATATAACTTGTGTCGAAACACTTATAGCAAATCATAAAGTACAACATTCTTCTTTCTCAAATGTGAAAGACAATGAAACCCAGATAAGTTTACTTCAACAAAAAATTAGTGAAAAGATGGTTCAAATAGAATTCTTCGCAAGCAAATTTTATAATTCACTGAAAAGCGTTGAAGCAATAATAAAAACAGGAAAGGACATCATTTATTGTACCGACATAGCTAAAGACATAGGGCAATATCAAAGTGAAATGGTTAAACTAGCAAAAGGAGATCCAGAGCTTCTTTTAGTTTCTGCAAAAACGGAACTAGAACTTGTCAATAGGACATCAGATTTGTGCCAATATATATATCAAGTCGCAATTATCGGAACTGATGTAAATCTGATGGATAACAAACAACGCATAGATTTATTAAAATATGTCATCAATGAATTGAGAGTCATGAGAGGTATTGCATATTCTGTATGCAGACAGATGAAAACGGCTAAAAGAAACGGAGTTTTAAAAACACTTATGCCGGGAGCATTTAAATATAAAAGCAACGGATCAAAAATTGTAGAAGACATTCTAAAAGATTTCAAATTCAACATTAAACATTAAAGTCTATGAAAAGAATAATATTGTTTTCCCTTATGTTTCTTGGGACGCTTAAAATGGTAGCACAAACGCCTGTTAAAGATAGTGGGAAATGGAGTGTTCTGAACAACATGGAATTTATGGATAGGGTAAGATTGCAACCCGAATGGTATCATTACTGGATATGGTACAAAAAAATTTTTGGCATCAAGATACCTCTAGTTGGGCTTGGACTTCACGATTCGTATGGAAAAGAAGATCGAAGAAATTTCCAATTACAAGAAGTCCCAATGATGGCAGCAGTAGCACTTAATAAATCCGAGGCAGAAAAAGAACATGAGAAAGTCGATACAGTATATAGGCAGGAGCTGTTTAAATACGCGGATAAAACAATAGATTATCAATACAATTTAACTAAAGGGAAAAGAAATGAGCTATTATCCAATATTGCAGTGCAATTGGCAACATACACATCTAATGGTGGAAGTTCTGAACATGTTCAAGTTATTTCAGAAGAAGTAGAACGGATCAATAGCAATATATCTATTATACATGATTCTCACATGAGTAATGCCAAAAAGAGGGAAGCATACTTGGGGTTTGAAAAAGAACTCATAGAAGTATTATCCTTAATTACAAGATTAAACAATGTCAACAATGTAATCGGTAAACATTATGAATGAATTAATAGACAAATTTCTATTTGAATTATTTGATGGACTAAGAGAACACATCACAGATATTTTTGGTGAATTTCTTTCAGATGCACAGGCATTAGCAGCTATATTCATGTTGCTATATTTTGGCGTTGAAAGTTTTAAAATGATGAGTGGCGACAAAAGGCTTGAAATTATTCCGTTATTGCGTCCTTTCGCACTTGGACTTGTGCTTATGTTTTGGAATCCTTTTATTGAAGTTATCAGCTATCCGGGTGAAGTTCTAACAGAACACAGCAAAGATATGTTCTATAACAAAATAGATGAAGTTGAAATGCTTTCACGTGAAAGATATGCACTTATAGACAGCGTAGCAATCGAACTGATGCACTCGTCATTAGAAGTTGAGAGAGCTGAAGAAGAAGTAAAAGACGATAAATGGTATGATTTTAATATTGATTTTTCAGCTATTGGAGAAAAAATTGCTGGACTATGGGTTTATGTTGTGGCAAAGGTGCGCATGTTATTATTTAGCATTGTCGAGTTCTTAGTTGTAACGATATGGCAACTATGTATATATCTTGTATTTTTTCTACAAATAATTTTTACTGGCATATTAGTTACACTTGGACCAATTGCTTTTGCCTTTTCCGTTCTACCTGCCTTCAGGGATGCTTATGTGCAATGGATAGCCCGATTTGTCAGCGTTAGTTTATATTCCGTTATTGGATATATTGTCTTATCCTTATCACTGGCAATTATGGGATATGGAATTGAGAAAGAAATCGCAATATTACATGAAGCACTAAGTAACGAGGCTGCATTTATTATGTATGTTGGCATGAGTTCTGGAGGTGTTAACAGCTTTATTCTGACATTATTATTAGGAGCTTTTTCTATGCTTACTATTCCATTTGTTTCAACATGGGTAGTATCAACAACAGGCATCGGACAAGCAGTTGGTGGTATGGTAGGAGGTGCAGCAATCGCAACAAAAGCTGTTGCAGGTAAAATCGTTTAATCTTATTAATTTATATTTTATGATTATCAAAAACATTGAGAACAAAATTAAACTTGCTGGATTACTTTCTATTGGTAGTTTCATATCAAGCATAGTGATTTCTGGCATGGTTCTAGCATTCTGCTTTACTCTTGTACGTGAAGAAAGAAAAAAGATTTATGTACTTGATCAAGATGTACCTGTACTAGTTAAACAAACTGGAGTTGAAGTCAATTTAGAAGTTGAATGTAAAAGTCATGTAAATCTTTTTCACTCACTATTTTTCACATTACCGCCTGATGATGACTTTATTAAGCATAACATGGAAAGTGCAATGTATCTAGTGGATGAAAGCGGACTTAAACAATATAATAATTTAAAAGAAAAAGGATATTTCAATACATTACTTGCCAGTTCTGCTACTGTGACAATTAAAACAGATAGCATAAATATGAACATGTCAGACATGAGTTTTACCTATTACGGAACACAGAGAATTGAAAGGGAAACATCTGTATTAAAAAGGCAATTAGTTACCACAGGATATTTGCGTCAGGTTCCACGTACAGATAATAACCCACATGGATTAATTATAACAAATTGGAAAACTATACTTAATAAAGATTTAGATTACAAAATAAAAAAGAGTTTCTAATATGTTCACCAAAAAAAAATCATGGAAAGAGAATGTAAGAAAGAATACTGAAAATTCAACGGCTACATTCCTGACAAAATTATTCACCAAAATTGGCGTATATAAGATTTGCAACCAAATACTTATATGGGCAGAAGCACATCGAAAAGCAATGTTTACCATAACAGTTTCTTTTCTAATTTTTGTTACAGCTTTCTCAATTTTTACAAGACCTCAAAGAAGTGGTATGGAAACATTAAAGGCTGAAAAAGCAAAAATAGAAAATATAGGAAATGGTGGAATTGAAAAAAGCAGGAACAGCCTTTCTGCCCTTTTTGAACTAGCTAAAATTAGAGAGGAAATAAAACAAGTTCAAGAGAAAGGGAAACTTACAGCAAGCGATACGCTCAAAATTAAAGAACTGTATAACAAAGTAAAACAAATAAAATAACAATGAAATCTATTGATATAAAAAAGCCAAAATATATCTTGCCAGCCTTAGTATTGCCTTTTATATTAGGTATTGGATGGATTATAAAAGACATGTGGTCTAATTCTGTCCCTATAGAAGAAACACAACTTACAGAAATGACCGAATTAAACACAGAGATTCCAGATGCAGAACTAGAGAAAAGAACTGTTCACAACAAATTTGAAGCCCTGAAAAGTGCATTTAATAAAAGTTCGGATTTCTCTTCAATACAAACAATAGACAAAGAAGAAAATAATAACGAGATTGAAGACAATGGTTCTCTTTACACAAACGAAGAAATGAGACATATAGATAGCCTTAACCAAGCCTCACAGCTAAAAAAAACAGAACTCGATAATCAGACTGCTGCACTAATGGAAATACAAAATAATGCCCTTACAGGCAATGAGAAACGACCTGAAAAGGAAAGAGAACTTCCACAAAAATCAAAAATGCAGGAAGAAATGGAACTATTCAAAATGCAAATGGCTTATATCGATTCGCTACAAAACCCACAGCGACACCAAAAGCCAGTTGTCAATGATAGTAAAAAAACTGATATGGAAGAAAAAACAATAGAAGTAATGAAAGCCGTCAATCCTGCAACTGCATACTTTAATACTGTAGGGAAAGACAAAAAAACATCTCTAATCACAGCTATACTGGATGAAAATGTTAAAGTAACGCAAGGCAGTAGAATCCGTATCCGTCTATTAGATGATATCATGTTAAATGATGCCATACTCAGTAAAGGCACATACATTTACGGCAATGTTTCCGGATTTAGTGAGCAACGAGTAAAAATAAACATATCTTCCATAATGCTTGATGGAAAAAGAATGAAAGTTGATCTATCTGTATATGACATTGATGGGCAAGAAGGTTTTTTCGTCCCATCTTCTGCCTTTAGAGATTTAAGTAAAGATATAGGTAGTCAAGTTGGCAGTCAAAACATAACAATGAATACAAGTAATGGAGGTGTAGAACAATTTGCTTTTAATGCTTTACAAGACGCATATAGAAGCACTACGCAGGCTTTATCAAAGAATATCAAAAAGAATAAAGCAAAATTGAAATATAACACACAAATATTTTTAGTAAACAACAAAGAAGAAAAGTAATTATTATGAGAAAGTTTATTGCCACAATCGTATGCTTTGTATGTCTAATCAGTAGTATACAGGCACAGACAATGCCAATAGGTGAGAATGTACAAATGGCAGGAGAGAACCCGGAAGAACTTAAAGTCATTTATGTAAACAAAGATGTTTCAACTCACTTCGTTGCAATGGAAGATATTAAATATGTAGATATTTCTATTAATGACATCGTAGGGGATATACCAACCTCTAATACACTTAGAGTAAAACCTATTAAAGAAGGGGCAAGCGGAGTTATAACTATCGTTACAGAACGTTTCCTTGTTCAATATCTACTTGTGTATACAAGTGACTTGGCTAAAACATACACACGCTTCACTATACCATATGCGGATTTAAAAAGTTATATGAATCCAGAAACGAATATGACAAAATCTCAAATGTATGACTATGCTTATCGTATGTTCATTTCTGATAATAAATTCTATGATGTTTCAAGTAAAAGCAATTTGATGAAAATTAGGCTTAATAACATCTACACATTTGACAAATATTTTTTCATCGATATTTCTATGATAAATCGCTCAAATATTAGATATGACATAGACCAAATACGTTTTAAGATAGAAGATAAGAAACAAACGAAAGCTACAAATTTCCAGTCAATTGAAATTCTTCCGCTCATGCAGGTAAACAATAACAAAGTATTCAAGAAGAATTATCGCAACATCTTTGTTTTTGAAAAATTCACATTCCCTGATGAGAAAGTTCTTACGGTAGAAATATCAGAAAAGCAAATATCTGGGAGAACTATTACACTCCGCATTGATTATGCTGATGTGCTCAATGCAGATTCTTTCATCGATTAAAAATTATATTATGAAAAAAGTTCTAGTAATTATATCAGCAGCATTATTTTCCCTCAAATCATTTGCTGGAGATGGTGACAAATTCCTAAACTTATCTGGAGGATATCAATGGAAGAATACCGTCAATCTGTTAGTAGGATTTGAAGCTGAAACAAAATATCATAATGCATGGGAATTATATTTTGATTTATCCACAGCTTACACAACCTGTCCGACTTGTTACAAAGTATGTTCTAAGAGTTTCTGGGATTACAAAACATTCGGTCTAGGAATTGCTTATAAACCATCTCTATATCGTGGGAAAAACAGTGTAGTCAGATGGAGAATAGGAGCAGACATAGGGGCTAACAGAAAAGGATTTCAAGCATCCATTGATTTAGGAATTGAATATAGTTATTCATTCCGTAATGGAATGCAAGTATTCGTTCTTCAAAAGAATGATTTTGTTTTTTGGACTAGAGATCATTTCCGAAATGGTTTATTGGTCGGTGTAAAATTCCCTCTATCTAAATAATTAATTGGAAAAATGAAAACATCTTATTTAATATTAGCACTTATTACATCAACAATTATCTCTTCATGTACTAAACATGAAAAGATAATTGATACATCTTTCCAGCCGGGAAATATTCTATGTAGTGACGGTAGCATAATCCATCCTTCTGAATATGAAAATAGCTCAAAGCAAGCCGTAGGTATTGTATTTTGGTGTAACAATATTCAAGATACATCAACATCAGTTATAGGATATGCCATTTCTTTACAAGATTTACCAGCAGAACAACTCATTAATACATCAGAAAACATTTCCTCTGTATCTGAAGATGAAACTAGTTTTGATGGAGAAGCCAATACTGCTGCTATCAAAGAATTTGCAGAAAAAGACAGCATCGAATGTCCTGCCATAACAAGTGTATATAATTATGTTCCTTATGGATATGACGGATGGTATATTGGCTCAGTGGCTCAATATAAAATAGCTGCATTGAATTATCCTAAAATCAAAGCAACACTAGATGTAGTTGGTCAATCTGATTATTTCTCAGGAACATATTGGACTTCTACGGAAAATGGATCTGGAGAACAAACATCTATGTTCTTTGCCTATACTATACACCTTGAAAATGGAACAGTCTCTAGTTCAAATAAAATGAAAACCAACAAAATAAGACCAATAATAACAATCAGATAAAGAAGTATGAAAAAAATAATTTTTACAATATGTACAATCTGTTTAGTCGGTTGTAAATCAAAAGAAATGATAACAGTAAGCAATGCAAATTTATCAGAAAAAGAAAGCATACTGATAGAAAACAATTCAAACTATTCTGTCGCCTCTATTGTTGGGATAGGTGCCGAACTTATCAAGAAAGAACAAGAAAAAGCAATAAACAAGAAACTTTTAGAGCGAGAAAATAAACTAAAAAACATCCCCGGACTAGTTGTAACCACAATTGATGAAACTAATGGGAAAAAAATTTTTAAAGCAACCATGCAGAACGAGATCTTATTTAAATTTGATTCTCACGAATTGAATAAGAACGCTAAAAGCATACTCGATGAAATGATTGGAATTATCAATGAAATACCAAATACAAAAATAAAAGTTATCGGACATACAGATAATATAGGTGAAAAAGGGTATAACATATTACTCTCACAAAATAGAGCTGCAGCGGTAGGAAATTATTTACGAAATGCAGGGATTGAAACTAAAAATATCACAGAAGAAGGCAAAGGGTTTGACGAACCAGTTAGTTCAAATAAAACAGAAGCAGGAAGAGCCAAAAATCGTAGAGTTGAAATATTCTTATCAAATGACTACTAATTAATATAACAAGTAAGCAGGGATTATTGCACATAAATAATCCCTGCTTAACTCTTAAATTGCCATTCTCTACCGCATTATTAGTTAAAGATCCAGATGGCATTGTATCAATTACAAAAACTTTGTTCTTTACCTCCAAACACAGATTCCTTTTCCCTATAGTATGTTTTCTTTTTAATTCCGGTGCAGATACGGAAGTACTTTTCTATGATACCTTACTGGAACTGGTTCCGGAATAGATCAGCCACCTGCAGCCTGATTTTTGATACCATATTTCGAATCGAGTTGCAAAAGCCGGAGCTGATTTTGATACCATTTTGGCAGGAAACATTCTGTACTTTGCTTCCGCAAAATGGAGCGGAATACCGGAGCTTTACAGGTTGATCCGATTCCCGGATTGAATGAAGCTGTAAAACAATTCACATGAGAAACTTTAGGGAAAAGAACATGCCACAGATGCAGCAGGGACAATATGTAAATATATAATATATGAATAAATAATATTTAACTATATGTTATTGAAATAAATGTCTAATAAATTGCGACATTGGGAAATATTCGCTATATTTGTATATTGAAAAACAACTTATTATCAATGATATAATAAGACAGAGAACTAACTATCACTTTAGAGATAATCATTAGAATAGAATCTGTTTAGAATAAAGCTATTTATTTGTATCTTTGTATATCTAAAACATAAATACCAATTAAGTATGAAAGTAAAAGATAAAGTTTTGATTTCCCCCGACTTGACACAGTTTGCGGAATGGATTCCTGCCACAGTAATAGAAGTTGAGAATAACCCATTCGTTGGTGTTGTTATTTCTGCAAAAACAGAAGATGGGATAATATTTTTCGGACAAGAAGATTTGTTTAAACCTCAAACAGAAGAAGTATGTTTGCCATAAGTTTTGATATGTCAATTTCAGATCTCAAAAAGCATTATGGAGAACCTTATAATAATGCCTACTTTGAGATTAAAGCCATATTAAGGAAAAATGGCTTTGAATGGATACAAGGTAGCACATATCTTACGCAAAGCGAGGATTTAAGTAACCTGTTCAGAGCCATTGAAGCACTAAAGAAAATTGAATGGTTCAGAAAGTCTGTCCGCGATATCAGAGGTTACAAAGTAGAAAACTGGTCAGACTTTACCAACATAGTAAAAAATGAATATGAATGATAAAATCAGTTTGGATGTCGCTCTCGACATAATCGGGACGCTCCGCATGATGAAAATGAAAGAGATTACAGCAGAAAAAGATGAAAGCAAGAAAGATGAATTGTACAAGGAACTGGATATGCTTTCTACAGAAGAAGAAATTGCAAATGGGCTATTACAGTTTGAAGCGTCCGACAATGTTCGGTTATCTGTCATAGATAAGATAAACCGATTATATGCACCGATATTAAAAGCTTATTATGCAGCGAAATGAAGTAGAAAGAATATTTGAGCAAGAAAAAGAAAAATTCTTCCGAAAACAATATAAATCTGATTGTCCTCCTATTGCTATCATATTAGGAGGACAACCTGCTTGTGGAAAAAGCACATTAATACAAATTGCACAATCAGATCACCCCGAACAAAAGTTTCTTACTGTAAATGGAGATCTGTATAGACAATTTCATCCAGAACATGATAAACTTATAAAAGACCCTATACGTTATCCTAGTGAGACACAGATATTCTCAAATGTTTTTACAGAGAAACTAATCGAAGAAGCCATAAAAAGAAAGTGCAATATAATTGTAGAGGGAACAATGAGAAATCCAATGGTTCCGCTTAATACAGCATCAAAATTTCGTGAAGCGGGCTATCGGGTTGAAGCATATATTATCGCAGCACCTAAAGAATTTACCCACTTAGGTTTATATAATAGATATCAAGAAGAATGTAATAAAAAAGGCGTAGGCAGATTAGCAGACATCGAATCTCATAATAAAGCTGTTATTGGTGTCAGCAAATCTATTGACGAATTATATAACCGGAAAGCTGTCGATAGAATCTCCATTCATTCATATATCGCCAAAGAAAGAGTAAAAGATTTCTTTTTGGAACATAATGCATGGAACTGCAGAAGTTTACCATCCATTTTTATAAGTGACAGTAGAGTACAACAATTAAAGAATAAGATATTATTAGAAAGCTGCATCAATAGGGGAGAATCTATGCTTTTGCAAGTCAATGACAAACAAATAAGAAAAGGGATGGAAAATGCCATTAATGATCTCAAAAGAGCATTAATAATTTCACAAAAGCAACAAAGAGGATATAAAATATAGTCAGACATAAACATAAGCCTAAAAAAATGGCTTATGTTTAATATCATTATCGTTTTCGTAAAGCGTTATCTATCTGTTGCGTAACCTCTCCCTTTACTGTACGTATTACATCATTTATATATTCTAATATAGGGAGGGGATCAATTGTTTTATCTTTATATTCCATTTGAAAATGTAAATGCTCTCCAGTACTTCGACCTGTAGACCCTGATATTCCAATTGGCTGCCCAGCTTCTACAGACTGTTTAGCATTTACCAGTATATTATATAAATGAGCATAAATAGAAGTAAAATCACCATGCTGCACTTCTATATAATTCCCTAATCCACGATTTTTTCCAGTTTTTGTTACTATTCCGGGCATAATAGAATATACGTAATCATTTCTACCACGTAAATCAACGCCTTTATGAGTGGCTATTTTCCCTGTAAATGGATCTTTTCTTTTACCATACTTAGATGTTACAATCATAGAGTCAATAGGAAGTGATAAATACCTTCTTTGATTCCAATACGCCAAGCGTTCTTCACTTACTGCATCATTAATTATTACAGCCTGTTCCTGTTCTTTTAATAGTCTAGCATCATTTGTCGATAAAGTTGGCTCTACTACCGTCAATTCCTCTTTCTGCAATACTGTATTAAATTGGCTATATGCACTAACAGAAACAGAACAAGTGAAAAGAAAAAATGCGAATCTATTATTCTTCATATTGATATTATTATTATATTTGCCACAAAAATATACATATTATGAATAATAGACAAGAATACTTTAAAGAAAATGATATTCCATACGGACAACTAGAAAAAGTTGGATTAACTAAAATGGATATATTATCTTTACCCAAAACAGACTTAGAATCTTTATTAAGCGGAAAGCGCACAAGTTTACTAAATCTAAAAGGCATAGATATGCAAGGACATGATTTTGAAATCAAAGCTAAAATAAGTTTGTATAGAAAAGAAGATCACTCTGTTGGCGTAAAAATACATCCTGTAAGGAACTGCATACAGAATGACGCTAATCTTAAACCACAAGAACTAAACAAACTGCAGTCCGGATCACTGATAACAAAAAAAATAGATGGAGAAAAATACCTTTTACAACTTGACAAAGAAACTAACGAAATATTAAAAGCCAAATTAAGAAGTATAATTATTCCATCATTTATTAATGGATCCGAAATCAGCAGCAAACAAAAAGAAGAACTTAAGAACGGAGAAACTATTGTAATCAATAATGGAAATGATAAAATAAAAGTAAGAATTGATTTAAATTCTCAAAAAGGCATTCAATTATATGCTTTCGAGCAACAGCAAAAAAGAGCATATGACTTTCATAATCCCAAAGTATCAGATGTAATACACACAGATAGAAATAGAGCCGAATATCTTGAATACCAGCAGAAACAAATAAGCAAACAAAAAGAAGATACTGTAAAACTCAAATTCTAGATATATGGAAAACAAAAAATTTGAAGCAGCACAATACAGCTATGAGAATGCCGGACAACTTCGCGCAATAGCTAAAATATTAGGATATGAGGAAAAACTATCTGGGAATGGAAATATTGTGTTCTCAAAAGGAAATGAACATCACTCATATTCTATTGATGATTTAAAAAAAGGAAATAGAAAACCAGATAGAGAAAAAATAGTACAGCAATCAAAAGAAAGAGTTGTTGCTTTCTTCAATAAAACAGAAGCAAACAATAACTTTAATGAATATAATCAATTTCTACAACAAAATCATAATCTTGCAATCGTCAAATGGGACAATATTAAAGGAAATAAAAATGGGTTTACTGTTATTGATTTAGAAAACAAAACTGCATACACAGGTGAAGAACTTTACAAGTTTGCTTATGAAAAAAACTACAAGCTAGATGGGAATGCAGGACGAATTGATATTAACTGGGAGGAACTTAATGAGATAGGAATAGACCCCAATAAACTCAGCAAAGAAGATAAAGAAAATCTACGGAATGGGCAAAAAACCGGTACACTACAATTTTCTATTGAAGACACTCCGCAAAATAGAAAATTTCTTGATAAAGAAAAAGTTTCATATACAGTGGATAATGGAAAACTTAATTTCGAGGGAAAAGCGGCTGCAAGCAAATATATACTGCTAGATAATACAGAAGAAAATAAGTCAAAACTTAAAGCCCTTGATGTCGACTTTAAAGAACATGGAAAACAACAATTAAAAGTAAGTGGAATTAATGCACGCAAACTAGCCATCGCTGCTATTACGGTTGTTTATCCTGTTGCTGGAGTTGCCTTGATGCTTGTACCTAAACGCAAAGAAATAAAAAATGATTTCTCTTTTTCAAAAGATGAAATTAAATCACTGGAAAATAATGCCGTTATATCAAAGAAAAATGCCAAGGGTGAACAAATCTTATTTCAGCGAGATAAGGACACTAACGATATTGTTTCGATTAACGCAAAAAACATACAAATTCCAACCCGAATAGCCGGAGTAGAATTAACTCCGATGCAAATAGAAAAATTAAAGAAAGGTCATGAAATTGTAATCATAAACGAAACTTTAAACAAAGCTGCAAAGGTTCGATTAGATCTCAATGCAAAAAATGGACTATCCATAAAAGAAGCCAATAACATTGATATAAAACGAGAGACAAAACAAATTGTAACAGATAAAGAACGTTTAGAATTTGTTGCTAAACAAGGAGCCAAAGGCATTGATAAGATTTTTGATAAAAAACCATCTGAAATGGATTCATTCTTAGAGAAGTATAACCTAAAGAAAGACTATGCTTCTTATAAGGAAATCGAAAAGTCTTTTTCCACCTCAAAAGAAGCATCAAGTCAAACCACAGGAGAAAAAATAGCCTCGCAACTTGACAAATTAGATGCAGCCATTAAAGCAACAGCCCATAACGAAGCATCAAATTTATATGGAAAAAGCTACGGAAAACAAAATGAATCATCTAAAATGAAAATGTAATATGATGTCATTTGAAGATTATAAATCTAAAATATCTATTATCCAAATCCTTGAAGATTTAGGGTATAAGCAAGATATTGGCAAAGGAAAAGTAAGCCCTGTGTATCAATTAACCGACAGCAACGGTAATAAGATAGATTCCATTGTTGTCAAAAATCCTCATTCTCCAAGAGAATACTATTTTGATAGAAATTATAAAGGTGGTGACCTCATACAATTCTTAAAAAACCACATAAATGATTTTACTCAATTTCAACATAATAATTTGTATGTCCGGTTAAATATGATTTTAGGACACTATGCAAATACACCATACATAAAGAACGGGTCATATTATACAAAGATTTCCGAACAGCAAAAATTCAATAGAGAAAGATATATAGAAACACCAACAAACGTATCGGATTTAAAATATCTTACCGTTGAAAGAAAGATAAATCCTGCAACTGTAGAAACATTTCTCCCATTCATAACAAGAGTAAAAGACACACAAGGGAAAGGGAACTTCCTAAATATTGCCTTTCCATATACAAATCCCCAAAATGGGGAAAAGACTAATTATGAGTTGAGAAACTACAATTTTAAGGGAATGGCAGCAGGTGGTGACAAAAGTAATTCTGCATGGATTGCTGATTTTACTTCACACCCTCTAATGGCGAAAAATATTTATTTTGCAGAATCCGCTTTAGATGCCATGAGCTTTTATGAATTGAATAAAAACAAAATCAATCTTAGTGACAGCGTTTTTGTAAGTGTAGGCGGATATATTTCTGATAACCAAATCAAAAATGCACTTCAAAAATACCCTAATGCAAAAGTTCATACTTGCTTTGACCGTGATCTGAATGGAAACTTATACGATATAAAAGTACAATGCATTATGAACGGAACAGAACTTAAAATCAAAGCAAAAGATAATACAGTTGAATTTGTTACACCCAATGGAATATTTGAGTTAAATAAAGAAGATGTTTCAATTGAAAGATTTAGGGAAAAAAGTAAAGATGCATCAACAAAGCTGATTGTTCACAAAGCTGATGGCGCAAAGGACTTTAATGAGATCCTAATGTCAAGAACGCCAACGCAAAAAAAAACTTTTAGATTATGAAAAATGATTCAGATATTATCATAAGACCTAATATAAGATATTGGATAATCAGAATAATACCTTATGTCTTTTTGGAAACACTAATCATCTATATAGTCAATCTTTTTAATTTAAACGACTATATCATAGGAAGCTGCACGTTAGTTGTCTTTTTTTCTATTTTTTACAAGTATCTTTCTATCTTGTTATGTACAAAATGGATTATTACAAAAGAGCAAATTAAAATATACAGCGGAGTATTTAACAAAAGTATCAACTACATTGAGTTATATAGAGTATATGACTATGAAGAAAAAAGATCATTCATTCTCTCTTTAATACAATGTACTAATGTCTACATACATTCTGGAGACAAATCGACCCCCATACTGGCAATCTATGGAATCAATCGAAACATTGACTTAATAGGCATAATCCGGAAACGGGTTGAGCGTCAGAAACAAATTAAATCAATTTACGAATTTACGAACAGATGATATATGAGAAGAATAATATTATTTTCCCTTATGTTTCTTGGGGCACTTAAAATGGTAGCACAATCAATCGTTATTGATCCAACACTTGTTGGCACTTTGGTATATGCACATACCGAACAACAAAATGTTCTAAACAAAATTAAAGATGAAGAAGGAAGAATACGTAACTTTCAAATTCTCATACAGCAGAAAATGGGGCAAATTAAAGATTTACAGGAAAAAACATATAACTATTTATCTACTGTAAATGCTGTTGTAAAAAACGGGAAAGATATTATATACGCATCAAACATTGCAAAAGATATAGTTAAATATCAAGGGGATGCAGCAAAATACGCAGCAGGTGATCCAGCTCTTGTTTCTGTCATAGCAAAATCTGAATACGAACTTATCACAAGAAGCGTAGATTTGATGATTTATATTAACAATATAGCACTTCAAGGAGGTGCAAACAATCTGATGGATAATAAACAACGCATAGACCTATGCATACATGTTGTTAATGAATTGAGAGCAATGAGAGCAATAGCCTTCTCTGTATGTAGACAAATGAAATATGCCAAACGTGCAGGAGTTTTAAAAACACTTATGCCGGGAGCATTTAAATACAAAGATCAAAGTGGTCAAATCGTAAATGACATTCTAAAAGATTTCAAATTCACAAAAAAGGGGTTTTGATATGGAACTAAGAAAAATAGGAATTTGTCCTGTATGCGGTAAAGGACAAATAGTAGTTGGAACATTAGGATATTCCTGCAACTATTTCAAAACAATGGATGATAAATGTACATTTAATATTTATCACACGTATTGGAATAAGACAATAACTGAAGATATAGCAGAACAGCTTATAACTAAAGGGAAAACAGAAATATTCCATGATTTTATGAAAAAAGACGGAACACCATTTTCTGCAGCACTAGTTATAGAAAGTGGCAAGGTAGTTCCTCGATTTGCCAATAAAACATTAGAACATCCTTGCCCTCTTTGCGGAGGGCATATAGAAGTGCTTTTGAGTGGATATGCTTGTACAAATTACAATGAGAAAAACACTGACGGTACAAGGAAATGTAAACTGTATATTCCACGAACAATCGCAAAACGAGACATTCCAATACAAGCTATAGAAGCTCTCCTAGAAAATAGAGAAACGCCGTTTATGAGCGGATTTTCTTCTAATTCCGGAGAATCTTTTGCCGCTAAATTGGTGCTTACAAGTGATGGTAGAATTAGTTTTGATAACACTATTTGCAAATGCCCTAAATGTGATGGAAATATTTATATGGGTAAGAAAGCCTACAACTGCTCCAATTATAAAAATGAAACTATAAAATGTGATTTTGTTATTTGGCGAGAAATGTCCGGACGCAAGATCACCCCTGAAGAAGTATTAGAATTGTGTGAGAACAAAGAAACTAAAATTCTATCAGGATTCCATGACAAAGATGGAAACCCTATGGAAAGAAAATTGATATTAAATGATGATTTTAAAATAAAATTGATATGAAAGTAAATATTGTTATTGACAGTCGGCTTTTCAAAAGACCACTATGTGTAGAAATTGATTGGAACTTTCCACATCTACCAAGAATAGGTGAGCAAATTTCACCTCTCATTATAATGCTCTCCCCTAAACTTACATATGAAAATCTTATTGAGTTTCTTACCGATGAAGCAATAAACGATTTTTGCAAAGACTTGACTTGTAATGAAGAGGTTGAAGAATACTTCAGAGCTTGGATATATGATGTTATCTGTGAAGCTAATATAATAGAATCAATACATTATATTTCAGACAAAGAAGATTATACAAAAATAATCCCTGAAATTTATTTAAGTGATTTAAGGAATTAAATATAATTGATATGCAAATAAATAAAACTGATTTAATCAAAATAGTTGCTGAAAAAGCAAATCAGCCTACAAAGGAAGTAGCAGAAATAATAGATTTATTTTTCAAGGAGTTATCTCAAAATCTTAGAGACAAAGATGTGTCAATTAAGGATTTCGGAACTTTCAAAAAAAGGATTGTTCCACCTAAAAAAGCACGAAATCCGGCAACGGGAGAAACGATATATGTCCCAGAAAAAGAAGCCGTTAAATTCAGACCTTCAAAGAATGTATTAAAAATGAAATGGTTATAAACTATAAAACAACACCAGTATGAAACAATTTATATCTTTATCAGCTATATGCTTATGCACCCTTTTCTTTGCATCATGCAGCAAAGACAACAAAGAACCTATAACCCCCGGAAATAAAACCGCTGAAATCAGATACGAAGCGACAGTTGATGACCCGGAGAACTTTAATCTGAATATACATTATTCGATAGGAGAATATAATACAACAGAATTACCAGATGGATATGAGGGCAAACAAGTTACAACAGAAAGTCCATTTAAATCGGAGATCATCACTGTAAATACAGGAGCTTTATTATGGTTATCAGCAACAGTAGAACCTAAAAATGAAGATTACATAACAACGCCTATGTCAGCAAATGTTGAAGTTAAACTTTATATTAATGGTAAACTAGAACATTCCAAACAAAGCTATAATTATGCTATGATATACTGCCTGTACAATCCTGACAAAATAATTAAATGGTGATACCTTACTTGAACTGGTTCCGGAATAGATCAGCCACCTGCAGCCTGATTTTTGATACCATATTTCGAATCGAGTTGCAAAAGCCGGAGCTGATTTTGATACCACCCTCTAAAAGGGTGGTATATTTATAACTATCAATATGTGGGTCAATAAAAATCCAAAATTCAATTTTCGAACTTGAAAAATTAACCATCTGATTAAATTACTACAATGGAAGAAAACAAAGAACTACAGAAAATATATGGCTTTATGCAGGCATTCATATATGTGACTGTTTGCATTGAAATCCTACTATTCGTACATTTCTCATTCAGCGATAGGATTATGCCTATACTATCGAAGTTATCAAGACTGCCAATCTATTCAAATATCTTTTATAGCAAACTATTTACATTATTCATTATTATGGTTACTTGTATTGGAACACGGTCAAAAAAGAATTTGGAACTAGATCCAACCAAGCAAATCATTTTCCCTTTAGTCTTTGGATTCATTATATTTTTTGGAGCAGCATTCTTCTTAATGTTTAAGAGTGGTGCTATTCACAGTGGATTTGAATGGTATAACATCTCCTATATTATTCTATCTATTATTGGTGCTGTACTAATCAATTCTGCATTGGATAACGTATCTAAACGGATAAAATCAAGTTTCATGAAAGACCGTTTCAATGTTGAAAATGAAAGTTTTGAACAGTCTAAAGAACTTGTAAATACAGATTATTCTGTAAATATCCCGATGAAATTCTACTGGAAAAAGAAAATGAATAAGGGATGGATAAACATAGTAAACCCTTTTCGTGGAACATTTGTTATAGGAACTCCGGGAAGTGGAAAATCGTATTCCGTCATAAACTCTTTTATCAGACAACATTCAGCAAAAGGTTTTGCAGAAGTAGTATATGATTTCAAATTCCCAGAACTTGCTAAAATTGCTTATTATCACTTTTTGAGGAATAAGAAAAAAGGGAAAATACCCAAAGAATTCAAGTTTAACGTCATCAACTTTACCAATATTGAATACAGCAAAAGAATCAATCCTTTAAAAAGAGAATATATAGAGATTCTAGCAGATGCTACAGAAACTGCTGAAGCACTATATGAAAGTCTGCAAAAAGGTGATAAAGGCAGTGGAGGAAACAGTGATTTCTTTAAGACTTCCGCAGTCAACTTACTAGCAGCATCCATTTACTTTTGGTCAAGGTATGAAAATGGAAAATATTCTGATCTCCCTCATGTTCTTGCTTTCTTAAACCAAGAATATGATATTCTTTTTAAGGTTCTCTTTTCAGAACCGGAATTAAAATCAATTGTTTCACCATTTGAAGCTGCATACAAATCTGGAGCTGTTGATCAATTAGAAGGTCAGATGGCTAGTTTAAAAATCCAATTATCTAGACTTGCTACTAAAGAATCATTTTGGGTATTCTCTGGAGATGATTTTAACCTAAAAGTGTCGGATAAGAATGCACCGAGTTACCTTATTATTGCAAATAACCCAAAAACTCAAAGTATGAATAGTGCCTTAAATGCTTTGATTATTAATCGTCTTACAAGGCTGGTTAATACTAAAGGCAATTATCCTACATCCATCATAGTTGACGAATGCCCTACACTCTATTTTTATCAACTTGCAACATTACTTTCTACAGCTCGAAGCAACAAGGTTTCTGTTTGTTTAGGATTACAGGAGCTTCCACAACTTGAAGAACAATATGGCAAAGCTACCGCCAAAACAATCTGTTCAATTATCGGTAACACACTATCTGGGCAGGCAAAAGACCCCAATACTTTAGACTGGCTCCAGAAGTTGTTTGGCAAAATAAAGCAGAGAAAAGAGGGTATTTCAATCCAACGTGACAAAACTACAATATCAATGAATGAACAAATGGATTTTGCCATTCCTGCATCAAAAATATCTTCTTTACAGGCAGGTTCTCTAGTGGGACAAATAGCTTTAGACTTCGGTCAGGAAGATAGCTTTCCTACTACAATGTATAACTGCAAAACGGATTTAGACACAAAAAAAATAGAAAAAGAAACTGAACACTATGTAGATTTACCGAAATTCTATAACTTTGGCACAGCAGAAAAACGTGAAGCTCTTTTGCAAAAGAATTTTAAGAAAATCTATGACGAAGTTGAATCCGTAATTAGTCAATATGTATAAAATTAATTTGCCTACACTTGGAGTAAGATTAAAACAAATCAGAGAGTATATAGGATATTCACAAGCTCAGTTAGCAGATAAATTAGGATGCAGACAAAATGCTATTTCTAATATAGAGTTAGGAAAAGGTGGAAGTCTTACACTTCTTATCAACCTTCTGAACTTCTATTCTGAATATGTCTATATCGATCTTATATTCAGTGAAAGGTTTTATCTCATATCAAGTAATGAACATGACGAAGCAAAGAAGGCAAATTATAATTCAGTTATTATTGAATTAATAAAACAATCAGAAAAAATCTTCAATAGCAAAATTGAAGAAAGCCAAAAAGAACTCAAAGAAAATCTACGAAAAGCTATAGATTTATTACGCTCATAAAGAGAAATAGGAGGAAAACGAAGAGGTTTTCTTCCTACTTTTTCAAATCAAGTTGCACCATACTCTGAGATAATTTTTAATCCAAAGTTCCAGAAATAAACCTATCCAGCCCTACTTGAAAGATATAAACCAATCAACGAAATATAATAAACTTTAGGGAAAAGAACATGCCACAGACACAGCAGGGAATATTATATAAATATATAATATATGAATAAATAATATTTAACTATATATTATTGAAATAAATGTCTAATAATTTGCGACATTTGGAGATATTTCGTATATTTGTATATCGAAAAACAACTTATTATCAATCACTTAAAACTGCTTTGGCTGGCAGGATAAACAAAAGCAAACAAAGACATGAAAAAACTAGCAGTAGAATTTTCATTACAAGCTAAGAAATGTGATTTCCCTATTCAGAAAATCAGAAGTTCAATAGATGCAGCCTCTTTTGCAAAACAAATTTATGGGAATGATATTCTTATATATGAATCAGCTTATATAATACTAATCAATTCAGCAGGAAATACAATAGGCTATGCAAAAATATCACAAGGGACGATAAATTCAACCCTCATAGATGTTAGATTAGTTGCTAAATACGCTATTGAAGCTCTTGCTACAGGAGTAATCTTAATACATAACCATCCAAGCGGAAATACCAGACCATCAGTAGATGACAGCAATATGGCAACAAGGTTAAAGAAAGCCCTTGATTTACTTAATATAAGACTACTCGATAGTATAATCATAACAGACACAGAAAATTATTATTCATTTTCTGATGAAGGCTTTATTTAAAAACAAAAATAGTGGGGAGCATCCCCCACTATTTTAATAAAAACGATTATTTAAATTAACATATAATATTAGCACACAGCAGAACTATATCGAATGAAATCCAGTAATTGCTCCATCGTTTACTGTTCCAGAGTTGTTTTTAGAACACCAGCCTATCATTTCATATTTATGACTATATATAGAACCATACTTTATAGTACCTGTAGCCCTTATGTTCTCACATTTGTTTCCTGAAAAGCTGAAAGTTCCATACTCATCTGGCAACCAAGTTGTAGCCGGATTTGAGGAAACTGATGTTCTATCTATAGTTACGCTTGATGTAGTAGGAGCATCATACGATAAAATCATTTCCGTTTTAGACGTAGCCACGGCACTACTATGACTTCCATATATAGGGTAAAGAATTGTAGTTCTAGTCTGATTCAATACTCCAGAATAATCAGAAGCATCATTTACTATAGGTTCAGAATTCTCAAATTCAATGCCATTGTTCATATATTCCAAGAAACTTTTAGTTTTCTCATAATCCATTTCCAAAAGCTCCTTATTACGTTGCTCCACGCTGACAGTAGTATCAAGTTCCCAACCATAAGATTCAAACAAATTCATCAATGTTTCAATCTTTACTTTTTCTTCCTCTGAATAACCACCGTTTACATCTTCTTCATTTGAACATGATGTAAAAAAACAAACAATGGATAAAGTTATCAATGCAAAATAAATTTTTCTCATAAGAATCATCTATAAAAGTTCATTAAAAAATTTGTCATAACATCACTACTTCATCTTTAATAATGTATCAATTCTTTCTATTCCATTTAAGTCTATAAAGCTATTAGCATCATCCAAATCTTGCTGTAATTTTTTGTAATATTGAAGCGGTATCCCCAATTCTACAAAATCACTTTCTGACAGTTTGAAAAAAAGATGATTATCTTTAACCTGCAAGTTTTCTTTAATCGTTTTTTCTAACAATAATAATAACTCTTTTTGTTCCATTGTTCGCAAGCTATCAGGAATGAGATGAACATATTCAAAAGTATCTATTTCTGAATCCAAACTATTTTCCTGCTTTTTCGTACTATTACAGCACGAAAGGAACAAAGCCAGCATTATAAAACTTAAATTTTTTATCATAACAAAATATCTAAATACTAGTTATATCCTTGATAAGTTGCAGTACCTCCATTTGAATCACTAGTACTAAATGCAACTCTAATATTATCATTTGATACATAAAGAGGAACCTGTATGGTTGTATTAACCCCTAATGCACCAATAGCCGACTTACTCTGCCAAGCACCAGAAGAGTATGTCTTACAATTGTACAAAGGAGTAAGAGCAGCATTAGCGCGACATAAGAATTCTATCCCTTTTGTTCCACTTGGAGCCCAAACAAAGCCACTTATCGCCTCTTCTTGCCCATTAGTTCTCAATGTACCAGTTGGAGCAGAATACAGGCTTGGAGTATCCCAATTAGAACGCGATTTTGGAGCTACTTTCGGATCGGTTAATTCCAAAATTGTATTAGGATCATTCTTCAATTTCTGAATCAAAGCGTTTGTTATACTTAGTTCTCGCTGAGCGTCTTCATACAAACCAAATGGGACACCAAGTTTTTCCGCTTCCTCTGCAGAAATACTCAAAGTGTATTGTTCATTATTCAATTCCAAATATTTAGAAAGTACCATGTTAGCTTCTGCTCTTGTTGTACAAAGAGCCACATTCCCTTTCTGTTCATTGACTTCCAAAACATCATCTTGTGAACAAGATGAAACACCCAATGACAAAGTAAGCACCAGCCCAAATGCCAAAAAGAAATTACATTTTTTCATAATTACAAAGTTTAAATGTTAATACATCATCCACATGTGAACTCTACTAGTATTTGTATACCGCAAATATAATCATAATATTATGAAGGTCATAATATTTTTGAGTTTTTTTTAAACCACAGAAATTAAAGTAGTTCCATAACTAAATCTACCACTTTCAGGCACAAGTAAAAGTATCTTTTTTCCCTTTGCTATATTTTGTGTTTTAAGAAGCTCATCTAATGCTACAAATATTGATGCAGACCCCATATTACCAACCCAAGTTAAGTTAGTAAACCATTTATTTTCCCTTAAGTCGATATTTCGTTTTTCTATTTCATTAAGTAATTCTTTATAGAAGAACATGGAAGAAACATGAGGAATCACATAATCAACTTCTACAGGTGCTATATTATGCTTTTTCATTACATTTTCTATATGATCCACCCACAATCTAATTATATGCTTTTTCAAAAGTCTTATATCTTGTTTTACTGTAAAGACAGATTTCTCAGATATTTCTTCGCTATCGTATGATTTCCATGTAGTAATGGAACCGTCCGCCCTGAAGTCAGCTCCAGATATCATGCAAGCAGGCAACTCATTTGCATTTGATTCCATTTCTATCCATTCAATTTTTAAGCTATTACCAGATTCACTTGGTACATTATCTAAATAAACTGCTCCTGCACCATCAGACAACATAAACCTTAAAAAATCTTTTTCAAAACCGAAATATGGATTTTCACCTATGCTATGACATTTTTCATATTCAGCATCATAATGTTTTGAAAGCAATGCTGCAGAAACTAATTCAGATGCACAACATACAGCATTATTCTTCTCTCCAGATACAACTGAGAGGTATGCAATTTTTAATGCTTGCAGCGAAGTCAAGCAAACACCGGATGTAGAAAAAATCTCTATATTTTTCGTTTCTGGTAACAACCCATGTACCATTGAAGCATGGGAAGGGAGAATCTGATCCGGAATAGATGTTGCTGTGGTAATCAGCTCCAAACTCTCTAGATCCTGATTATTATCAAACAACCCTCTTATAGCTCTAGCAGCAAGTTCTGCAGCCGTATGGGTTATTTCTTGATTTTTATTAAGTGCATAGTATCTGGTCTTTATGCCATTTTGCTTAAGCACTAAGTTTTTTACTCTTGAAGGTTTACCCTCTATTCTTCCAATATAATCTTCCATACTTTCATTATCCACTGGTTCGTTAGGAAGGAAAGAATTTACCTTTTTAATAAATACTTCATTTTTCATTAGCTATCTCTCTATAATATGAATAAAACACAACTCTCAACTTTTCTATACTAAGACCTTGATTAAGACTATTTTCAAAAGACATTCCAGAATATATATATCTAAACCTTTGTGCTGTTTCATGAATATCACAAGATGATTTAATTTCTCCAGACTCTTTTGCTTTTTGTAGTATACATTCCCATTGATGCAGACCTCTATTAAACAGTTCTGTAATTTTACGGTCAAAATCTGGATAAAATTTCAGAGCTTGGTATAACAAATTAAAATATCCCCTATGAACATTCTCTATACCCAATGAATGCATTTCTTTCATCCGGTTCTCTACTTTAGTCAGATATAAATCTATAAAATCTTTCAAGGTTGCTATCTCTAAATCAGAAGAACTTGACTGAAATGTGAAAACATATTTATCTATTACAGCTTTAAAAAGATCTTCTTTTGTTTTATACTTAAAAAATATAGCCCCCCGAGTAAGTCCACTTTCTGCCTCCAGTTTTGAAGTTGAAACTCCCTCATAATTATACATAAGAAACAACTTAAAAGCAGGTTTCAATATTCGTTCAATATCATAATTCTTCATATTTCCTTTATTTTTTTTCAAATGTAATAATATTATTATTACAGGCATAATAATAATCAAGAATAATTTTCTCATTACAAAGAAAAAAAATTAACTTTGTCTATCCGGCTATATAGAAACAAAAAAAAGAGAAATTGATAATATCAACTCCTCTTTAATATCATAAGCCATGTTTTATAAAACGACCGTTTTTACGTACTTACAAAAAACGATTCTTTTTTGAATTTATCAAATCAATAATTTGCTTCTCATGCTTTGATACCCAATCTTCAATGATATAGGAAACCAAAGGGGAAATAGGTATTTTCAACTTTGCTTTTAATAAACTAAAAATCTCTTTCAACTCTGAATCTACATAAATAACATCCTTACATGTATACTCCTTTGCCTTAATCACCTTTACTAGTTCTTCTAGGCTCATAGAGTCGCTTTCATTATTGACCTGTTTAAAATCATCAGAAGAATCATCAACTGTTTGATTTTCATTTTCAGTTTGCCCATCACTATATGCAGATGCTTGCTCAACTGCACCATTACGTAACAAAGACGCTATCGCCATAATTGATTTTGATGATGTGGAAGCGTCCGTATCTGTTTTTTTTCTTAATTTCTCAGACATTGCAAATATACAAATTATGAATAATACTCCAAATATATCTATTAAAAGAATAAATTATTTTATTCCACCTTGTTCTATAATACAGTCATAAGCTCCTTTTACCAAATTCATACACTCTCCAGTTATCAATAATGTATTAGCACGCTCCATCAATACAGACTGGGGAATCTCTTTAGTTACAACACCTATTTTCTCTAAAATAGATATAATTTGCTCCTTTGTTTCATATCGCACAGAACTTCGGATGTTGTTGGGTAGGAAAAACACTTTTGCCTTTACTTTCAGATATTGAATAATCTGAATAAAAAAACCTGTACTATCCATTGTAAATTTATCATAGCGGAAAGGACACACTATAATATCTGCCGCATTTAATATCACGCCTAAAGCGTCATTATCAATTCTACCCGGCAAATCAATTATAAGATTACCATTGTCTACATTTTTAAAATCACGGATAACTTTTGCAACATCGCTAATCTTTGCTTCCATGATTTCATATTTTGGTTCATTATCATAGGTCTTAATATCTTCTTCTCTGCGATCCATCAAAGACCGTTGAAAATCAAGATCCAGAACAAGCACTTCTTTTCCAAGTTCCGACAGATAATTTGCGAACTGGGCACAGTTAGTTGTTTTACCACAACCTCCCTTTTGGTTACCGAATACTATAATCATAACTCTTAATATTTTATTGTTGTTGACTTCTTTTTTTCTTTCTCCTATTAGAAGAATCTTGCTGAACATATATGTGTTGACCTAATATGTCGCAAACCACATCAATTATGTTACACCCTCTTGCTGCATTTACATCAGATTTCATAATTTCTTTAATGCCATTTTCTTGTCCTGTAAGAGAATTTACTTTTACTTGACTCCTATTAAAATCAGTCAAAGAAAATTCATCAGAAGAAACAATAATTTTTTCTTTCTTATCTATCAAATAAATTTTATCATTAGACTCTATCAAAACCAGATTCTTATTATGCATAGTAGATCGTATATCTGAATCATAGGAAACATAGCTATTCAGCATATCCACATAAATAGATTTATCAAGATAACCTTCTTTTCCTTTTTGCAAGATAATGACATCATCCAATTTTATATTATATATTTTAGCCAATAACTTAGCTTCATCTGCAGAAGTTATTTTAAAACTATTGGCTTCCCTACATCTACTATGATAACGTAACTGTTCAACTACATCTTTATCTATTCTTAACAGGATAGAATTATTATCCTGTAATACTATCCGTCCATCCATCATAAGAGAATAACCATATTTTTTCAGCTCTGCTTGAAGATCTTCCATAGTCAACGATTTATGGTTATCACGAAATATAGCATTAAGAATAGAATTACAGTTCTCTATCTTAGACTTAGTATCTGGAGAAGTAATCAATGACTTTATTTCCATCAATTCACTTCCTTTATATACCGTTTTATTCGGATAATCTATAACTGTATACCCATAAGGAATAGTATGCCCTTTGCCGACATGGAAAATAAGTTCTATACCGAATTTATTTTTCATAAGCTCTTGTAATTGAGTATAAGACAAACCTTGCTTGTATTTATGCAGAAGAGCAATAATCTGATCCTTTCGTTTATTATCTACTCTATGAGCATTAATCCTTGCATGTATCTCATCTATAGACAAAATAGCATGAACTTCTCCACCTCTACGTAATTTTAGCACATTATTTTGTTCTGTCAATTTCCATCCCTGTTGTTCTAGTAATAATTTATATTGTTGAATAGACGAAAAATTGAAAGAAAAGGCATTAGTAATATCTCTTTTTGCTTTCTCAGACAAATCAACTCTCAGTATTTCATTCATTATTCGTTGTGAACGTACAGCTTCCATCTTATCATTTATTTTGACTCCATCCTTCCCTACCCTTGTCGATACAATATGTACATGGTTATGTTCCGTGTCTGAATGAAAATATATAAGATATGGATTCTTACCATACCCCATTTTGTCTATATACTTAAGTGCTATGTCTTTTAATTCATCGACAGAATATTCGCGTCCTTTACAAGATATGATTGCATGAAACTGTTTATTTTTAACTGCCTTATTAGTTGCACAAACATGTTCCATATAAGCAATCAAATCAGATTTTTTCATATTATCCGGATTGATAGCAAAATTAGCTGCAACAAGCAATTCACCTGTCCCATGCTCATTCTTCTTCTCATTATAATTAACTCCTGCAAAAGTCCTAGCAGCTTTAGCTATTTTTACTATCATACCAACACATATTATTTATACAGCAAATGTATAAATAAATAATCACATATACAAATAATAGATAAAAAAATATTATGTAAACAGATAATATATATTTAGATATAATTTAATCATATAATATATATATAAATATTATTTGATTCGCATGAGTTTACGCCATGTTTCATTAAGTTTTTCTTCCATTTTAATATACTCGCTTAGTCGAGTTTCAATATCTTTAATAACAACATCATTATTTATTCCTTTATGTAAATTGACATACTTGGCTAACTGGTTAATATTTATTCCTATCCTTTTCATTTCAAGACAAATATCATCCATCGCACGAATAAACTCTTTTGGATCTACAAGTTCTACACCATGACCAAAAATTCTTGCACGAACATATTCAGATACGCACTTATATTTCCCAGCTAAACGAATTAACTTATTATACTCGTCAGCACTTAATCTAACCCTCAATACTTTATTTCTATTTGCATCCATAATTAAAAAAATGCACCTAAGTTGCGCAGGTGCTAAAATCCTGATTTATCAGGCAAGATAAGGTTTTTGTAGCCACAAAAACACATCTTGCTATTTACTACTACAATGCAAATATACAATAAAAAAATAAAACCACCTGAAGGGAAAAACATGTTTAGAAATAATCGGCATAAGCATAGATTTCTCCCTGCGCTAAAAGTGGTACCCATATAGAGAAATAACGCGCAACATAAGCCTGAATATGGTCTAAGTAACATCTATAGTAAATATTGGTGATGCCCTCATTAAAGAAATTTGTTTTCATCATAGCTGATATGAATTATTAGACATTTATTTCAATAATATATAGTTAAATATTATTTATTCATATATTATATATTTACATATTGTCCCTGCTGCATCTGTGGCATGTTCTTTTCCCTAAAGTTTCTCATGTGAATTGTTTTACAGCTTCATTCAATCCGGGAATCGGATCAACCTGTAAAGCTCCGGTATTCCGCTCCATTTTGCGGAAGCAAAGTACAGAATGTTTCCTGCCAAAATGGTATCAAAATCAGCTCCGGCTTTCGCAACTCGATTCGAAATATGGTATCAAAAATCAGGCTGCAGGTGGCTGATCTATTCCGGAACCAGTTCCAGTAAGGTATCATAGAAAAGTACTTCCGTATCTGTACCGGAATTAAAAAGAAAACATACTATAGGGAAAAAGTATTGGAACAATTTCAAAAGTATGCATGATATATTATAATAAGGCTTAGGGACAAAAACCCAACTTTCCGAAAAATGGAGTTTTCATTTTAGGGACAAAAACCCAACTTTGTGCCTTTAGACCTATATTTAAGTATTAGAAGAAGTCTTCTTTTCCCTAAAGTTTAGTGTTTTTTTATAAGAAAAGTACCTTTTTAGGTAGTTGAAATAAGAAAAATTCCTTTTTGTGTATGGGTATTGATGTCATTATTTAAATCATTTATTGAAGGTAGTACACATAAATTTTGAAGCGTAATATATTGATTACCAAATAACAACATAAAAAAGTTAGGGACAAAAACCCAACTTTCAAGGGACAAAAACCCAACTTTCAAGGGACAAAAACCCAACTTTCAAGGGACAAAAACCCAACTTTCAACAAAGGTTGGGGACAAAAACCCAACTTTTTATGCTACTTTTCTTCATCTTTTCCTATAATTCCCGGATTATCTTCTATTTCTTTTAATACTGAAGTTAAGCAATACTCTGGAATATCATTAATTTCTTTCCAATGCTTATTAATGTACTCATGTAAAAATAAGATCTTATCCATTACTTTTTGATAATTACTTAAATTTACATTTTTCACTAACCTATCGACCTGTTCTGAAGACATGTGAAGATGCCTCATACAGACATTCCTGATGTTAGTAAGCTGTATTCTTAGCATTTCTTCTTCCTTTTTGCTTGGAGCTGATTTTATAACTTTAAAATTTAACTTATAAGGTTGTAAATCGGATTTAAGTTTATACACTTCCGCCACTTCAAACCAGCAATCAGCTTTTTCAAACAGATCATCATATACAGGTCTGATTACACGTCTATATAGATCCTTAAAATCCTTATACTTGTTTTCTAGTTTCAAATATTTACGAAATCTATCAAGATAAATTGAGAATCCACCTTGATCCTTCCAACTACTGATTAGCATATACATGCGAATTGTATATCGACTTTGTGCGTTAAAAGCTATTTCCTTTATGTAACGTGTAAAACCTTTATCCACATTAATAAATGCAGTAGCAACAAGTTTATCCATCTTTATAGAAAAACTTCGAGCATAGGGAGTCTTAGGGATATTGACTTTTGTAAATAATCCACTAATTTGCCAGCATTCTTCTCCTGTAATGGGATCCTTTGCATCAAATTCGACTGGTATAGAAACTAACTTACGTAACATTGCTTTTACTTCTGAATATTGGTCAGAACTAACCCCTAAATCTTTATACGCAATATCTATCGTTATAGAGTCAGACGCTTGTTCTTCTTGAAATAATGTAAGTTGCTCAAAAGGAATAGCTGTACCATATTTATTCAAATATAAAATACTTTGTTCAATAGCATTTTGTAACTTCTCTATAACGGCTATAAGAATACGAATTTGCACTGTTTTAAAATCACCTGCCATCAACGTAATCAAATTAGGCTGTTTCAACCAAGTAGGATTATCTGGCAATACGACAGGCTTATTCGTTCTAGGATGCCCCTTGCGTATCCTAACTATTTCTCCTTTTAAAATTTCCTTTTTTTGTTTTACCATGTTCTTTTACTTAAAGAAGTTAATATACCAATGAAGAATAAGAAACCAAAGACAAGCATAAACTTAGCAATATAAAAACAGCATAAGATTATTATCTTTAAGCTAAAATATATTATATCCAAAATGTTTCTTAGCATTTTCATCGATTACCTATAAACTAATTTTCCATAATTCCTGCTGAACCTTTTTATATCCAGCATTTTCTAGATATACTCTCTTGATTTCGTCTGGCAGTTTTCCTAGCAGAAATTGTTTCTTATGAAAATGAGCTGTTTTCCTGTCAAAATCACTATTCTTCCACCATCCACGTTTTAATATTAAATCACTAAAACATTCATCCAATGTTTTACTGTTATTAATCAGGTCATTCATCTTTCTTGATTGATATAAATGGATTATTAATACCTTGATAATAAGCAACTGATTCTCCTGACAACCATGTTGACACAAAATAAATAATCTTAGCATCGTCAGGTGGCAAATTCAACCCTTCATCACTTAATTCGCAAAGAAGATTATACTTAAAAATATATTCTTCTTGCGAAACAACTTTCTCATTTACAACTTCGTTATATATCCGTCGATATTGATACCAAGCCGAAGTTCCAAAAAGATTCTCAGAAAGATATTGATTCACCTGTTCCGTTGTATATTCGTTTGACAAACGAATACCCGTCAATCGGAAAATAGCTTCTATCTTAGCCTTTTTCCCAACAAATTTCCGCTTTCCTATTTTATATGATGTATGAGATTCCAGATCTGAATAAGATACAATAAGTGCTTTATCCGGTTCTCTCTCATACACTTTGTATTTAATATGTTTCATATTACTTTTTTATAAAACCAACTATAAAATTCAACAATCTTTGACCGAAATAAGGTTTTAATTTCGGCAAATCGTCATTTAAGACTAAAGAAATCATATCTCCAGACTTTGCTTGTTTCTTCTCCAAATCCTTAATCCATTTTTTTAAGGTTCTGATGCGAAAATAAAAAAGCATACAGGCAATTGAACCCCCTAAAACAATTCCGATTAAAAATTTAAAAACCAAGTCCATCATTCAGATCTTTTAATTTAGTATTTCCTGCCTCATTGATTAACCGTGCAAAAGCAGATTCTAACACAGAGGGAATATCTTTATGTGCACTTATAACATCAGAAATTTTTTTATCACCATATTTAGAGTTCAATTCAGCTATCAAAGAATCAATGTCATTCTTTACTTCATTGAGCCGTTTCAGAAAATAAATATACTCGTCCATTATTGTTTTATTTTAAGTTATTAAATGCGTCTAAAAATGTATTTATCTTTAGCTGTAATGATTGATTCTCTTTTTTCAAACGAACATTTGCTTCCCGTTCATTTAAGTAGCGAACATTC
This sequence comes from Phocaeicola salanitronis DSM 18170, assembly GCF_000190575.1. NCBI lineage: Bacteria > Pseudomonadati > Bacteroidota > Bacteroidia > Bacteroidales > Bacteroidaceae > Phocaeicola > Phocaeicola salanitronis. The sequence goes on from NC_015165.1 coordinate 34,575, forward strand.
AAATCTTCATATTGACTGATCAAACATTTAATAACACCTGTATAGGTATTAACACCCACGACTTTTTTTAGCCTTTCTAACTTCTCTGATTCTGCTTCACTAATCCTCAAAGTAAACTTTTTATCTTCCATGTTAAAATCTGCTTTTGTTTATCCTGCCAGCCAAAGCAGTTTAAAATTATTGATAATAAATCGTTTCCCGATATACAAATATAGCAATAACATCTAAATGTCGAAAATTGTAAGACATTTATTTTTAAATAAAATGTCTGTGTTTTATAGTCCTGATAACATGAGGTTATCAGGACTATTTAACTTATGCTACATCTGTAATAGATTGTTCATTTTCAAGTTCCAGAGAAATATTTAAATGCCGGGATATATACTTAACAGCTTTTATAGCATCAGCCAAAACAGAGAATAAAAATTTAGGTTCTTCCCCTATTGATTTACACCATGTTTTCAAATAAGCTGCATTCTCCTTTCTTACTGAAACTGAAATTCCTAAATAAAGTCCCATTAAAGCTGCAACCAATTCAGCAACAAGCTCTTCTCGACCATAGCTCTTTATATCACGGTCATAAAAATGTTTTCTATTCAAACGCTCATTTACACCTGTACTATGCCCCATTTCATGGAGTTCCGTTGCATAAAAGTTTTCTCCATCCAAAAATTGCTTCTTCAACGGCAAAGTTATACTATCAGTCGAAAGAGAATAAAAAGCAGAATCAGAATACTCTATACTAATCGGACAAACCCAACTTTGACTTTCATTCATAGCATCTAAAATGGGGTTTACATACATTCCTTTCGTCTGATTATTATTTTCGTCTGTTTCCTTTAGAAATTTCTCTTTGAGCATCTTCCATTTTTGGGGATATCTTGTTGCAAAATCTGTTTGATCTATATTAAAAACATGATAATATTGTGTATATGAAGATAAGCGATAATTTGCTTTATCTTCTTCCGATAACGCCCTGTAATCTTCAAATGAAATTTTCTCATTAGTATTACGTTCATAGGCACACAACATCGTATAATATACAGGAAAAGAAATAGAACCTTTAGAAATCTTAATACCTTCTTTTCTTGCTTGATTAAAAGTCAAAAAAACAGGTGTTTGATAATTATACTTCTCGCAAAGGAAATATAATAAAAACACATTTCCACCTGAATAATATCGACCTGTTAAATTCTGCGGAATAAAAATATTTAGGGATTTACCTTTATAGAACCACGGTTTTTGCCAATTTTCCGACATACTTTCAATCTTTTCAACCATTAAAGCTACAAACTTTTCCGCGTTCTTATCAAATGTTTTTTTCATAATTAATTTTGCTTTTGTTTATCCTGCCAGCCAAAGCAGTTTTAAGTGATTGATAATAAGTTGTTTTTCGATATACAAATATACGAAATATCTCCAAATGTCGCAAATTATTAGACATTTATTTCAATAATATATAGTTAAATATTATTTATTCATATATTATATATTTATATAATATTCCCTGCTGTGTCTGTGGCATGTTCTTTTCCCTAAAGTTTTATATTTTGGGGTGAGCAATTAGGTTTTATAAACGGAATATTCCCTTTAGGGAACATGGAGTCTATAAAACCGAATATCCAATGCCTTGTTTTTGTAGGTGCTTCGTAGAAGCGGTGTAAAAAGCAAAACATTGGATATACCTTAGATGGGTTGGGTGGGAAAAATACGTTAGGGATTGCAGCGGAAAGCTCGACTTGAAAGGCAACCCCCTAAAAGGAAAGTAGAAAATTGTGCATAAAACATTATGATTTAGTATCTTTGCAGGACTATTTCAAACCAAAAGAAAAATGACAAAAGCAGAATTGGTAAATATCATTGCGATAAAAACAGGTATCGACAAAAAAGATGTGATGGCAATTATGGAAAGCCTGATGGCAGAAGTGAAAAACTCTTTGGGCAAAGGCAAGCACATATACTTGAGAGGGTTCGGCAGCTTCATCATAAAACACAGGGCAGAGAAAACCGCACGCAACATCAGCCAAAATACCACAGTGATGGTTCCGGCACACAATATCCCGGCTTTCAAGCCAGCAATGGAATTTGTTAATGCAGTTAGCAAACCGCAAGACAAGAACAGCAACGGGCTAAAAAAGAACGTACTTTTAACTACATCAACAAAATATTACAGCATCATAAATAAAGGGGCGAAATGCATAGAGGACATAACCCATGTCGCATTTGAAAATAAGATAGAGAAAGCTCCTTGCCTTATCAGCACATATTCAAAGGAAGATGCAGAAAAAATATTAGAAAGCTCGGAGATACAGGCACAGATAAAAAAAATGGGTATTGAAATGGAAGTTGTCAGAATTAAATAAAGCAAGAGGCTTTCCATTCCATTCGGCAAATACTCTGTTTTTAAATAGTAGCGTATTCGTCAAGCTCTTTAATCCGCTTTATAACAAGGTCAAATCGTTTCTTGGTAAGAGGGGTAAGCGTATCGAGGTTTTCGCCGTCGAAGTCCTCGCCGAAAATAAGGTTGTCCACCCCTATGCTGTGATTGTAGTTCTCACGTACACAGTTGCGCAGCGTCCAAAGGTTGTGCAGGTTTACCCAGTCGGCTGTGCGGTTCTTTATCCTACTGAACAGGATAACGGCAGTCCGCAAATAGTGTCCCACATGGTCGTAATCGTGGAATACTCGCTTTCCTAAATAGTAGATGTCAATGTCTTTATTTTCTTCGTCCTCGACCACTTGGCAGAGGGCGAATGGGATATTTTTTAGATTATCCCATTCTATGTAATCAGTTGGTTTCATGTTTGTTACTTTTTAAATAGTTCTGAATGGCTTCCTAATCTCAAAACTTCGATGATGTCCTTTTCTGCATCCAGCCATATCAGAAGAAAATCGCCCTCGATGTGGCACTCCATGCAGCCAAGATAATCACCTTTGAGCATGTGCGCCCTGTATTTGGCTGGAAGTTCTATTTCGTTCTCCAGCATTTGAAAGACTTCCAGCAGCTTTTCCAGCTTGTTGGGGTTGTTCCGATACCTTTTGAAGTCCTTTTTGAATTGTGTTGAGTATCGCAGTGTTTTCATCATTCACAGGACTTTATAAAGGCTTCCATGCTGCTTGTGTCTATTGTACCAGCAAACTTGCCTGTACGTGCTTCTTTTATGGCTGCAATGGTTTCTTCATTCGGTTCTGAATACATTGCGTCCATCAGTGTGCTTTCAACGAAGTTGTTTAGACTTCTGTTGGCTTTTCTCGCTTCTTCCTGTAAGTCCTTTAACAAGTCCTCACGCAAGCGGAAAGAGGTCTGTTTTCTTATTACTGCTTCCATTTTCTTTGTGTATTATATTGTATCACAAAAGTAATACATTATATCACAGAATCCAAATTAAAAGGTTTTTTTTACACAATAAAATAGAGAAAAAATTTGCTTTTCTATACTGTTGCATTCAAATATTGTTTTTCAGGACATTCAAAATCTATACACAGAAGCACCCCACAAACATCAAAAACAAAAGCTACAAGGAAACATCGCGCAACCAGAAATAAAAAGTGCGATAGTTCTGGAGATTCAGAACTATCGCACCATATATCAACAATAGGGAAAAGAATTATCTTCCACATTTAGCAGTTTCCCTATTGTCAAAGTGTAGCATACGGATCAAGCTTTCTGATGCGCTTACATAAATAATCAAAACGTCTTTGTGTCAGCGGGGTGATTGTATCATAGTTCTTTCCATCGAAATGCGAACCATATATCAAATGTTCCACACCTATGCAATGATTATGATTTTCCCGAATACAGTTCCGCAATATCCAAAGATTCTTCAAATTTACCCATTCAAGCGTTATCCTTTTAATTCGAGCGAACAGTCTTATAGCTGTATATAAATAATACCCACAATGATTGTAATCATGCAAAACAAGCTCACCATTATAATACACATCAATATCTTCATTTTCTACATCTTCCTTTACTGTACAAAGGAAAAATGGAATATTTTGCAAATTATCCCAGTCAATATAAGTTGTTGGTTTCATAATTATTACATTTCACATTTTTGTTAAGATTCATTCTCTTATTTCTTATGTTACATACCCAAATGTAGCAACTTTTGGGCATGTAACACAACATAGAATAGAAGTTCAGGGTACTAATTTTAACAGTTCCATCCCTTATCCGATATAAGTTTTATTGCTTAAAAATTAAATTTTCTCTCTTCATAAGAAAAAGTCCCCATCCAGCAGCAATCTTTTAATCTAAATCCATATTGAGATTCTAAAGTATATAAATACGACTCAAAATCATCAAAATTTTCAGCCATAGCTTTTTGTTTTTCATCAAGCTTTATTATTAAAATTGAGCCTGTAGAATAATCCAATAAAGTTACATAATTTATATCCATCTTTCTAATTGCTTTTGTTTATCCTGCCAGCCAAAGCAGTTTTAAGTGATTAATAATAAGTTGTTTTTCGATATACAAATATACGAAATATCTCCAAATGTCGCAAATTATTAGACATTTATTTCAATAATATATAGTTAAATATTATTTATTCATATATTATATATTTACATATTGTCCCTGCTGCATCTGTGGCATGTTCTTTTCCCTAAAGTTTCTCATGTGAATTGTTTTACAGCTTCATTCAATCCGGGAATCGGATCAACCTGTAAAGCTCCGGTATTCCGCTCCATTTTTGCGAAAGCTAAGTACAGAATGTTTCCTGCCAAAATGGTATCAAAATCAGCTCCGGCTTTTGCAACTCGATTCGAAATATGGTATCAAAAATCAGGCTGCAGGTGGCTGATCTATTCCGGAACCAGTTCCAGTAAGGTATCATAGAAAAGTACTTCCGTATCTGCACCGGAATTAAAAAGAAAACATACTATAGGGAAAAGGATTTATCAACTTAGTTAAATCAAAAATTTATTTCCCAATGATACATGTTCTAATATTGGAGATAGCTTTCGCTTTAAAACAAAGATTTTCAAGAAATAAACTATTTTTATTTTTTCCTACGATTTATACTAACGTTTTCAAATGATAAGTATCGGTACAAAGTAGCCTTGCTTCCAATCTTCAGCATTTTACAAATCTCATTTATACTATACTCACCATTCAGATACAAAATTTTAGCTGCTTTTGCTTTTCTTTTACCTTCTACGGACAAACCTTTCGGTCGTCCTCCTAACTTTCCTCTTTCCCTAGCAGCTTGTAATCCTGCCTTTGTCCTTTCAATAATCATTTCTCTCTCATATTCAGCTAAAGCAGCAAATATACCAAACTGACATTTTCCTAAAGCACTACTTGTATTAATGCCATCACTAATACTAATAAATGCAATATTACGCTTTTGCAAACCATCTACAATAGAAACCAACTCTTTTAAAGATCTTCCTAACCTATCAAGCTTCCAAATCACAAATGTATCACCAGCACGCAAATAAGATAAAGCCTTATCTAATTCTGGTCGCTCTTTTACACCTGAAGCCTTTTCCATGAAAATACGTTCACACCCAACACTTTTTAAAGCATCAAGTTGAAGATCTAAATTTTGTTCACGTGTAGATACACGAGCATATCCTATAAATTCCATAACTATTAAGTTTCATAAACTCATTAAAATGTAAAACTTTCATTTTAAGCAACAAAAATACAAATATATCTAACACAGGATTACCCTGAATATAAGTACATAAAAACGGTCGTTTTATAAAACTTAAAAAA
>NC_015166.1 GCF_000190575.1 Phocaeicola salanitronis DSM 18170
TTAACTATTCCGGTGGGCTTTTTTCTTCTTCAAGGTAGATTTCCTGAAGAAGTTCATCTTTACTCGTTACCTCATAACGACACAAAAACTATACTCTCAGAATAAAATCACATACCCATTCCAAAACCCCGGCTTCTTTTCCTGGGCTGGTTGAGTTCTTCCTCCTGTTGTTTTTTCCTTTGCGATGCCTGGTTGATTTCCGGAACCTGGGAAATATTGTTTCCCTGTTGTTGGATTTCTTCCCGACCTTGTTCCTGGTGCTGTTCCTGAAGATCCCGGCTCCATTCGGCTTTCATCTTCTCAAGCCGTTCATGGTTCACACGTTCCGCCCACTCCTTTTTCTGGAAGATTTCTTTCGGAGTTCCGTTCTTCATGGTATTGAGATAGTCGAAGGTCTGTTCCGGTGCCCGGTCATACCCTGTGCGCTTGTCAAATGAGGTTTCACACTTTCGGAAAAAATCTGTTCTGTCAAAACCGCCTTTCACGTTTCCGCAGTTCTTCTTCCCGGTGTGGTTGGTCTTTGGGCTTAGCTTCCTGGTGTTGCTCCTGTCCTTCCGGCTGACGATGATATGTGCGTGCATGTCGTACCGGTCGGCTCCCTTCCTCTCGAAATGGATCTTTCCGTAATACTCGATATCCTCTTTGTTCAGGCCTTTTCCGAACCCTTCCGCATAGTGCTGCATCACATCATCACGGACATACCTTCTCATGGCTTCAGCCTGTTCCTTCTCTGTCTTGCCCATTTTCTCCAGCTCCCGGCTGGAAGGGCTTACCGTGATCACATAGAACTTCGCATCGTTCCGGCTTAATTTTGCCTTGTTGTTGTCTATCTTGAAGGTTACTTCCTGTGCGCTTATGTAGTCACGTGAGTTATTGAAAAACGGCTGCACTTCCCGGCCGTTCTTCATGCGCTCCAGATCCTCATGCTGGAGATAGGTCGTTACTTCTGTGCAGCTCCCTGTATTGGCATAAGTTCCGGAACCGCCACCCTGAATTTTTATATTCATAGCCCCCTCCTTTCCTTTTCCTTCTTATAGACCTTGTTTATGTCATCGAGCAGCCCGGTCTTTCCTTTTGCATCGAGGAAGGAAACGATATGTTGCATGGCCTTGAGTTGTGCCGTTTCGCTGGCTTCTATCCGCTTGAAGATAATATCCTGGTTCTTCCTGATAGTTGAATCTGCATCCCGCACCGCTTTTTCTGCCCTGCCTATGGCCCTGCCGTTGTTGTCGGAACTGTTGATTATCCCGGCAAGCAGTTCCTTGTTGTCCTTCAGGAACCGCCTGAACTTTTCTTCCGAAAGTAAGGATGAAAGGCTTATGGTTATCTGTGTGCTGGCTCCGGCCAGAGCTTCACAAGCCGGACGCACAAGATCCGTTTCCTGTTTCTTCAGGAATGCGAACACCTGGTCCATGCGCTTGATAAGTCTCTGCATTTCCTGTGCCGGACTTTCATGCTCGACCGGGTTTATACCGTACTTCTCAAAGTAGTTTATGGCATGAGTAATATACTCCATTTTTGACACACTGTTTGCCTTGGCCAGACGGTCAAGTTTAGCAAAAGTAGTACGTTCTACCGCTACCGTTGTTTTACTGTCTTTTTCCATATAATTATAAGGCTTATTATAACGAATTAATATACTAACTAGTTGGTTTACAAGATAGTATATTTATTCATTATAACCAAATTATATTGGTATAATTTTCTAAATAGCTGATTTTCAGCTAAAGACCCCGTATGGCAAGAGGAAAAAACAGGGCTTGCCCGGTTTCCTCTTGCTGTTCTATCGAACACCCTCCCCAGCGCGAAATTAGCAAAGGGGACGGGGAGAGATAGAACCTATCCCACACACGTAAACACCCACGAAAACCGCACGCCCGGTACACAACAGAAATACCCAACAAAACCGCACAACAGAACGTGTCCGGAACACCACAAAAAACTCATCGGTCGGGGAGCGCCGCACGGCAAGGGGGTGTACCAACACTCCCGACGAGTGCAGCCGTTTGCTTGGATATATGATATAAGTTATTTTGATTCTGTCACAAATTCAAAAGGATTGCAGTATGTGCCGTTTCGGAACTTACTGCAATCCTTCATTTGTCGTCATAATGCCCCCAGGCTGAAATGATAAACACAATTACGGTAGTCTCGTTGACCATATACCTGATACGGTTCTTCTTGTCCAGCTGCCTTGACCAGACACCCTCCAGGTATCTCAACTGTTCCGGATGCCCTGTACCCGTGTACGGGTGTTCCCGGAGTTCATCAAGCAGCTTCTCCAGCTTCCTGAAAAGCTGCGGAGAGGATTTCCTCATCAACAGGACATGTTTTACCGCTTCTTTGGAAAATTCTATCTCATACATTGCCTTCGCCCTCTATACGGTTAAGAAAATCATCCAGAGACTCGTTTTTAGCCATTCTGAAGGTATTTCCGTTCCGGATATCTTCAATACCTCTCTGGATGGCCGCAAGTTCTTCCTTTGAAGGGAAATCACCTTCTCTGACTGCACACACCATAATAGGGGCTGCATTGCGTCTGGAGACCAGGATCGTTTCCGTCTCTGCCATTTCGAAGTATTTCTTCTGATTGGCACGAAATTCGCGTGTTGTAACAATCTGCATAGTTCTAATATATTGGTTTTCACCGCAAAAATAGGGATAAAAATCAATAAAACAAAAGTTTTGTGTACTTATTTGTGTACACGCGCGGAAAATTCGTTCCTCAAAGAACGCTGCGCTGGCTTTTGCTTTGCTTTCACAAACATTCAAAAACTCGTTTTTCACGGATTTGGAGGTCTGGAAGCCACATTCAGGCTAAAATTTTATGACTTGTTTTTAAGCATTACTTGTTATATGCTTATCAACTTTTAAAAAATGCACTTTAACAATCTGACAAACAGAATATTACAATCATCAGCAGCGATCTAACTACGAGTTTTTGAATACTAACTGCGAGTTTTTGAATACTATTTCAAAGTTTAACTACGAGTTTTTGAATACTAATCACACAATCTACGAGTTTTATTTGTAAAACTCGTTTTTAATACTTATATTTGCGCAAAACACTGATAATTATGGCAATAGTAAACAAAGACCTTATCCAAAGTTATATTATGACTACTGCAAAATATGACTTTAATGTGTACGAAAAGCGTATCATTTATCGTCTCGTAGAAATGGCTCAAGGAGAGCTGCAAGGTATAAAGTTCGCTGATAACTGTCAGAAGATAGAGCATGATCTTTTCAGTTGCGTAAATATAACCATGCCTATCGCCTGCCTGCTTAATGGAGAGGACGACAAGAATTATGCGAGAGTAAAAGAAGCCCTACAGTCGCTTCAGCGAAAGATCTTTGAGTATGAAGATGATGAGATCTGGCAAAGTATCTCTATCATAGCCTTGCCTTATATACGGAAGCGTTCTTCAGTATTATCCTTTCAGGTACACCCACGTGTATGGGACTGCATACTTGATTTCTCAAAGGGTTTTAGGAAATACGAACTGAAAGCAGCCATGAGCTTTAAGAGCCAGTTTTCAATGCGCTTTTATGAGTTGTTGAGCAACCAGAAAACTCCTCTGATATACTCTATAGAACAGCTAAAGGAAATGTTTTGCGTAACAGACAAATACGAGCGCATCAACGATTTTATACGTTATGTTGTGGATGCTGCAAAAAAAGAGCTTGATGAAATCAGCCCATATACCTTTGAGTACACACCGCTCAAAACAGGGCGAAAGATAACGGCCATAAAGTTTTATCCGGTATATCAACCGGAACACCGTGACAGTGATTTGGAAAAACATGACCTTCAAAAACAGACTGCTTTAAGCTGGTCGTTAGCTCCGGAAATAAGAAGTTATCTTAAAAACTCGATTGAGTTTTCAGATAAAGAGATTAAAAACAATCTAGATCTGTTTATATCAGCACAAACCTTACTTCCAGACTTCCTTAATGAACTCGCCATTCTAAAAGGGAAATCAAGGGAAAAGAAGAACCCAAAAGGTTATATAATCAATGCTATCAAGGGAAAAATTAAAGACAGAAAGAAACTTTGATTTTGTCACACAATCAAAAAAACAAAGACATGAAAGAAGGAGATTTGATATTGGTATCAGCTGAAGCTACAGGCTTAGGAAAGCCAATGGAAGCCATTATAGACAAGATTGAGACATTCATGGGACAAACCCTTGTAACAGTCACTTACACGCAACCAGACGCCTTATCCGGCTTCGGAGGGTGCTTTGTGGATTCTCATATCACTTTAAGCGAAAAAAAGGCCAAGTAACCTGAATATATTTCAGGAATATTCGGTATATTTACAGCATATTCAATTAAAAAGAAGCATAAAACCAGCATATCAAGCATATTATAAGCATATTTATATCAATCGGTTAAGGTATGACAGATAAAGCAACCATACAACCCAAAAGCAAGCCGGAAAAGACTACAATCTCAATAAGCGGAGAAACATCTGAACGGCTGGAGATATACTGCCGGGCAAACGGCATATTACGGAAAGAGTTCGTTTCTCTCGCCCTGGAATACTTTGAACGCACAGGTTTCGACCTGAAGAGTAACGCACTTGATTACTCCCCCTTGGAAAAGATCATCGGAGAATTGAATGAAGTAAAAGCGACCATGCAGACAAGCAATGAGGGAACAGAAGCGATTCGCCAACTACTACAGGCAGTCCGGGAACAGACCGCAAAACAGCTTCCAGCTCCAGAACTTATAGCCCAAGCAACAGAAGCAAAGGCGAAGGCAGAAAGTCTGGCTACAGAACGTGCCAAAGACCTTCAGCTCCTTCAGGAAGAGAACAACCGATTGCGTAACGAAATCAAAGTTCTTCAGGAGTATAAGGAAAAAGCACACCGGGAACTTTGCCGGGTACGTGATGAACAGAAAACATTCGGGAAAATAAAAGTAAATACAGAACTGTAGTTTGGGTATATGCTTATATCATAGGATGAACGGCACATTTCAAAACATTCTTCCGGGAACTATGGAACAAGTTACAGAGAGCATTAGGACTTAATAACGGCAGGGGATTTCATTTATAGCATAGGGAACTGCGAGTGAGTATTGTAATAAAAGCGGTAAAACATGAAAAAACAGCTATAATACTTCAAATAAAACTCATGCCTTAATATAAAAAAGAGGAGAGAACAATAAGTCCTCTCCTCTTTTTTATATTAAGGCATGAACTGTATTCAGCACTACAAACTATTTACCCACATACGAACAGTTCTTCTTGCTCTATTTTGTTCACCTTCTAAACATTTACGATCATTCTTATTATAAACTATTTTTAGATTACTATCCAATTGCAATGTATCATACAAAGGAAGCATAAAGAAGTTTTCTTCATCAAGCAGTTTTTCCATTATTAATGGTATAATCACACTTCCCATTTCTTGTAAAGATTTGAATTGAGGTAACTGTTTGTAATCCAAAGTAGATGAACTAAACATTGTTTTGGGATTTGTATTAATTTCATTTTTCCATGCAGCAATTAAAGACTCGAATTTGCTAACAATTTCGCTATCTACTTTTTTACTTCTTTCTAATACTTTATTCTTCTCTAAGTCGGATAAAACAATATCTTCTTTAGAGACCTCTTCTGCTACTTCTTTTAAATCAGATATTTTACTGTTCTGTTTTACAAAAGAAACTAAAATACTACCATATTCAGAACCATTTAATTCAGTTCTTCCATGAGTGATGCGAATATTTGGTCCTAATTTTGACTCCCATGTATTTCCACTATAAATAACACTTCCATGAGTCATTTTATAAGTGTTAAGCCCCCATCCATCAACATCTGCACCACTTCCTTGAGTCGATGTTTGTTCATAATTTGAACTCGCTCCGTATAAAGATTTCGCATTTTTATACTGATTAATAAAATCATTATAAAGCTCTTCAGGATTAATCCACTTACTCGTTATACCCATAGAATACGCTATACAATTATATGTATACGTAGCTTCACCAGTAACTGTAACATTATCGGTCTTTAAATTAGGAAATGCTTTTTTCAACATATCAGCTTCTTGTGGAGTCAAGCTTCTCCTCATTGAAGCAGAACGAGTTAATACCTCTTCATTCGAAAATGATTGGTCATCTTGCATAACAATGTCATCTTCATTAGAACATGCTACAAAGAAAGAACATAACATCAATGAATAAAATAACTTTTTCATAACTTTCAATTTTCAATTAACAACCATAAAATTACAAGAAATTATGATTCATTGTTCTCAAAATCTAATAT
>NC_015168.1 GCF_000190575.1 Phocaeicola salanitronis DSM 18170
ATAAATCAAATGAATCAACGATTTTATTTTTCCCGTTTATTCACTCCCGTTTTCTCTATTGCATTTTAAGATGGAATAGGACATATCCTTATTGGACTATTTTTAGAATAAGAATTTAATATTTATGCATTATGTGTGTTATTTCCACTAATCCACTAAAATACTAATATTTGTAATGTACATTATATTTTATATAAATATTTGATAAACAATGAAATATAAAATATGTATATACACTAATTCACTAATAAACTAAACAACTAATAACCTATTTTTTTTGTAATGTACATTAAAAATAATATTTTTGCAAGAAAATAAACATCAGAAAAATGATAACAACGATACAGTTTAAGACGCTTGACGATTTGTTTCAGTTTTATAATAACCGCCTGTTCGAAGGGAAACTGCCAGAATGCATTGTGAATATGAGCCGGAAGGGAGGTTCTTATGGTTTTTTCGCTGCAGACCGATGGAAAGGGGATTCAATGCAAAAGAAAATCATCCATGAAATCAGTATCAATCCTGATTTTATGGATCGACCGGATAAAGAATGGCATTCGACTTTAGTACACGAAATGTGCCATCTTTGGCAGCATGATTTTGGGAATCCAAGCCGGAACTGTTATCATAACAAGCAATTGGCGTCTAAAATGATACAGGTCGGTCTGATGCCGACAGACACGGGGGAACCGGGAGGGAAACAAACAGGGCAACAGATGTCCCATTATGTAATTGAAGGCGGCTTGTTTGATAAGGTTTTCAATGCGCTTGGGGCTGATGAATTGGAGAACCTACGTTTGAAATACAGACCTTTGCCTGCTTCTTTCCGGATGCTTCCAGTGCCTGTACCTCCACCGGGAAAATCTGCAGATACAGAAAAAGCTGAAGATAAGGAGGGGGATTGGGAGAAAAGCGGGAAACGCAAGAGATACACTTGCGGATGTGGAAACCATGTATGGGGAAAATCTGGTTTGTGGATTAGGTGCGAAGAGTGTAATATGCTGTTTTTGGAGGATTAAATGAAACTGGATTGTCGGCGAATCGAAGCCGGTTCTTTATTCTGTATAATGGCATAAAAAACAAAACCCTGAAGTTTGTCTTTCGACAGGGACGACAGGGGATTACTTTGCAAAAGTACGCATTTGTATTTATATTTGCAAATAAAACGATAGAAATCATGAAATATAAAGATTATGAAGCGGCTTTCTCCCAAGCCCGTTTAAGCAGATACCTAAATGCTTGTGCTGGAGACAAGAATAAGGCACTCATACTATACAGGTACAATTTGAAATTGTGTCAGAAATTTTATGGCGTACTTGGATTGTTTGAAGTCGTTTTTCGCAATGCGGTAAATGAACACTATAAGCGTCATTTCGGTGATGAAGATTGGATTCGGACGCAGATTCATGCAGGAGGAATGTTAGAGAGCAGTCCACAGGTATCAGATGTAACCCGTTACATCTCAAAACTATCGGATGCGGGGAAGTACACGCATGACAGGTTGGTATCTTCGGTAAGCTTCGGCTTCTGGACCTATCTTTTCAACAAACAGCCATTTCGGAAAGGCGGTCAGAGTCTATTGGCTATCTTTCCGCACAAGACCAAAGGGTTGGGGCAAAGGGCAATTTACAACGAGTTGATGGAAATCAAAAGTTTCAGGAACCGAATTGCCCACCATGAACCCATATGTTTTGACATGGACGGAAACAAGGACGTGGAATTTGCACAATCCAATTACAACCAAATCCTGAAGTATGTTGGTTTTTTGGGGTACAACAAGAATGAATTGTTCTATGGGTTGGATGTGCTGCCTGACAGGACAATCCAAAAAATAAGAGACCTATAACAATTGAAGCCGGGATTATCCGTTTCAAATATCCCGGCTTCATCCTTGTTTGTCCTTCAGTTTTCCTTTAAGTGCATTGATGATATACCCTTTGGGGTTTCCCTTGTCTCTCGATTTTCCTTTTAGTATAGCCAGTTCACCCATAATGTCCGGCAGTTCGAACTGTGCGGCAATGAAAACAGCCCGGTTGTTCTTGATTTCCTTGTCTGAAAATCCAAGCGAGAGCTTCAAGTAGCCAAGCACTTGCCTGTTCAGATCCCACGAAAGGTTTGTCTGCTTCTGGATTTCCTGCCGGTAGAGGTCATTATCCCTGAACTGCGGCTGTACTATCGGATAAAAACAGAACCCGACAATTTTCTTTCCTTCTTTCTGAGGGGTCCACTCGAAAGTATAGGGGGAGCACTCGTCCAGCTCTTTTTTTGCCGGCTCAATGACTTTCCGTATGAAATCTGCCGTCAGTTTGTATTTGTCGGTTACCTGGAACATTTCCTTGAGATGGTTAAGTGAGAATGACATTTTCGCTTTCTGACCGCTCATCAGTTCATAGAAGCGCATTGTATAGACGCTTTTGAAGTTCATGGCTGTCACTAACTCGTATTTGCGGAATCCTTTAGTGAAGTCAAGGCAGCAGCTCCAAATCCTTGGGTCTATTTGAAACGTGAACGTGCTCTTGTATTTTTGAATTTTTGGCAAAACAATGATATTTATCTTTTCCCATGTTTTTTCATCTTCATATTCAAAATATTTCTGAGACAAGGCTATCAAGGCTTTTTTTGCTTTCGCATAGTTATTGTCATCTTCATTGGATAGTATCGATGTGACCGGGAGGGTCACTATTAAGTTTCCCCAAAGCGTGTGTTCCACTTTTCTACAATCTTCCGGGAATTTCAACCCCTGCAATTCACATTGGGCAAGTTCTACAAGCCTGTATAGAATTCTTTTTTCGTACACATTGAAATCATATTTTGCCGTAGTCATGATGTAGCTTTGTATCTGGTCTTTGTTTCTGACTACTACTCCGTTGTTTTTTTTCTGTTTCGTGCGTTCCATAATCCAATTGGCTTTATGTTGTTTTGCAAAGATAGCTATTATTATGACTTGTACAAATGAAAGTCATCGATAATATAAAAATCCATTCCAAAAGTCATAGTTTGAGGCAAAAAATCCATTCCAAAAGTCATAGTTTGTATTCCAAAAGTCATAATAAGATGTTAAATTCTTTCTGTAATTAATTGATAATCAGCTGAAATTTAGTTAAAACAAAAAAGTCGATAAGTATATACAAGTTATGCATATAAACAAGTCAAAGAATTTTTTAGCGGAATGTCACGAAATCCATTCCAAAAGTCATAATTCCGTTGAAAAGGAAAAGCAAATTGTCAGCATAGCAGGAATAGGGACGGATTTTTCTGCGTGTTAAATTATGTATATTTATGTAATTATATATTTAATTCATGTTGAAAAACATAATTACATATGGACACCCTTGTTTGTGCCTAATCCGAGTATCTTCTGTAGTCTTATCCATAGCTGTTTGAAAAATTCCTTGAAGTGAAAATCGTTCAGCCAAATGGTCGTGTTGCCAGACTTGCTTTTGGCTATGTCTATTTTCACGTCCTTGACCTGATGCTTTTTTCTGCGTTCCCGATCGTACAGGAATCCTGAATAGGTTATTTCTTTTCCTGTAAGCAGGAGCCGGATATCGTTATCACCGACCCCCATTGTCCGGAGTTCATCGATGTTCTCTTTGGCGTTTTCCATGCAGGGGAACAACTCGGTTATCGGCTTCAGCCTTTCCTCTCCGGTTCTGACAGCCCTGCGTGTGGCTTCCCGTTCCCTTTCGTTTTGGGCGTTTGCTGTACGCAGGTTGCTCTGGAGGTTCTGGCTTTTCATCTCCAGTTCAAAATTCTCCCTTTTCAGTTCTGCTATCTCCTGCTCCTGCCGTTTGACCTTTCCGGAGTTGAAAAGGCTGGCTGTAGCATCGATGACGGTAGTTCCGGCTTTCAGCAAGGCTGTCCCCGTGTCGGCTGCCGCCCCTTTCAGCTTTTCCACCTTTATTTCAGCGGCTGCTTCTTTGAGCTTCTTTTGGGTGTCCTCCAGCTTTTCCCCTGCCTGTTTCACTTTTTCCTCTATGACGTTGCGCTCATTCTCCATCTTACGGCATTCTTTTTCGATTTGCGCCGCTTTCTCCGCTTCGACCATATTCTTGTACTGGATGGCGGAAAGGTGCTTACGGTCGGAAGAAATGCCCCTTTCCATGCCAAGGCATTCCGCCAGTATGGTCTGCATTTCCGCCATGTCCTGCTTGTTCAGCTTCCGGGTTCTCCCTGTTTCCCCGTCCGTCCAGTCGAAAATCATGTGCGCATGGTAGTTCGGCTTCCATGTTTCCGCGTTCCCGTCCCAAACGCCGGCTCCTTCGTCCTTGTGCGTGTAGATTTGGAACGTGTGTATTCCGAAACGTTCCTCCAACCTCCCGGCAAAGTCCTGTAGCTGCCGGAGTGTCGTGCCGTCCTCGATCACGACCACTCCCTCGCGGATGGGTGTCGCCTTCTTCTGCATGGACTGCCCGGTGTGCTGCCTGTACTTTTCCCTTATGTCCTCCAGCACGTCCGCAATCCTCATTTCCGACCATTGCTCGTTGCGGTGGGAGAGTTCCGGGCGTATGTAGTCGAGTTCCTTGCTGCGGAGGTTGTGCCGTTCCGCGCTGCCGATGTTGCAGGGTCTTACGTTGATGCTTGTCTTTGCCATAACCTTTCTCTTTTCGTTGGTGGATATCCGTTTGCATCGCCATCGAGCTTGCCGATGGCGGACGGGGTCGAGGGGTGTCCCCTCGCACACGACCCTTTAGGGTCATAGTGTGCTATAACCTCGCAAGCAAAGTTAAGCCATTCGGACGGAATTTGCAAATGCCAAGTGTGGAAAGAGCACATAGGTCGGTACACAAAGTACACTCAGAAAAATCATCGGTCGGGGAACGCCTGCACGGCAAGGGGGTGCACCCGCACTCCCGACGAGTGCATCCATTAGAAGCCATTTTTCCGAAAGTAATTTCATTGTATCAAATTCATGTAGATTAACTATTGAAATTGTTACATAATCAATATTTATTGTACTTTTGCGATGAAAAAAGGTGTCATTTATGGTGGATAAGAATAAAAATTTAAAGAAGATGAAAGAAGGAGATTTGGTATCGGTGTCCGCTGAATCCACAGGCTTAGGCAGACCAATGGAGGCTGTTATAGACAAGATTGAAACATTCCTTGGTCAAACCCTTGTCACGGTCAGTTATACGCAACCTGACGAAAATTCCGGATTCGGTGGTTGCTTTGTTGATGCACATATCACTGTGAAGGAATAAAAACAGATAAATTTGATAAATTGGAAGTATGGGAAATGAAAATGTATCAAAATCAAAGAGAGGCGGAAAACGGGAGGGAGCAGGTAGGAAAAGCCGTGCCGGCATCCATTCGGTAGTCATGCGTGTACCTGCATCAATGGAGGAACTTGTACAGGCATTCATTGATATTTATTCGGACTGGATTCGTGAAGAAGGAGACAAATTCGCTCCACACAAAACCAATGAAACGCAAAGGGCTTTGTTCAGGCAGACGGTTTCAGGGATGTTGGAATTTGAACGTGAACGGTTGGTGAAAAGAAACAAGGAGGATAGCGACAGGCGTCAACTCCGCTTGTTTGAAAACGAAACGAAATCAGAATAGCGAATTTTAAAAAACGAAGGTTTTTCATACACGTTCCGGTCTTTCCAAGTTGTGTAGGAAATGCTGTTCCTGTTTGTCTGAAAACCGGTCTTTTTATCAAAGTATGAAAAATAGTATGTATGACATATTACAGACAAGACCATGATTATAGGATATGCAAGGGTTTCGAAGAATGACCAGCACCTTGACCGGCAGATAGACCGGTTGAAAAAAGAGGGATGCGAGCGGATTTATCAGGAAAAAGTGTCTGGCGCAGGAAAAATAAGACCTGAACTGGATAGGATGCTGGATGCGCTTCGTGAAGGAGATACAGTCATCGTATGCGAGCTGACTAGGTTGGGGCGTTCCGTAAAGGAGCTTTTTATGCTGGCTGAACGTATTGGCGCAACGGGTGCGGATCTGCGTTCGATTAAAGAGCCTTGGCTTGACACGACCACTCCGCAAGGTAAACTGCTTTTTGCCGTATTCTCAGGCGTGAGCCAGTTTGAGCGTGACATTATCCGGGAAAGAACCCTTGAAGGGCTGGAATCCGCACGGGCAAGGGGACGCAAGGGTGGGAGACCGAAAGCCGATGCGGGGCGCATAGAACTTGCCATGAAGCTTTATGATTCCCGTGCGTGTCCCGTGTCTGACATTCTCAAGGCTTCAGGCATAAGCAAAGCCACCCTGTACGCCTATTTAAAGGACAGGGAAAGTACGGAAAAGGGAACCTGAATGGAATCCTTTTCCGTAAGGTTATGTAATTCCGATACGTTACTTTGCCACCAGCATCAGTCCGACACCTCTCGCGGTCTTAATCTCCACATCCGGATCATCGGTAAAGAGCTTGCGGAGTTTGGTGACAAATACATCGAGGCTACGGGACGCGAAAAAATCGTCTTCCGTATTCCAGCATCGGCTCAGGATGGCTTCGCGGCGGATGACCTCATTCTTGTTTTCGGCGAGAAGCTGCAGGATTTTGGCTTCCGTTGTGGTCAATACACGGATTTTACCCGTGTTGTCATCACGCAGGGTGGCATGTACGGTGTCAAGCGTGTAATGGCTGAACCTGCAGTGCCCCTCTACCGACCTGCTTCTGGCACCTTCCTTCATTTTCAGGATGGCGTGGATGTGTGCGTCTATCTCTTCCGGGACAAACGGCTTCTTTACGTAGTTGTTCACGCCCAGTTCGTAGCCGTGTTTCACGTCTTTGGGCGATGTCATGGCGGAAGCGAACAGGATTGGCGTGTCTCCGTCCGTCTCACGGATGCGCCTTACCATCTCGAACCCGTCCATTTCGGGCATGTCGATGTCGGATATGATGATGTCAGGTTTGTGTTCCTCCCAAGCGTGCAGACCTTCCAGTCCGTTTCCGGCGGTAATCACTTCATAGCCGCCGATTACATCCTGCAGACCTGCCTGTACGATGTAGCATAAGTTCACATCGTCTTCAACGAGTAGTAGCTTTATCATAGTTCTTTGACCATTAAGGGTAAATAGATAATAAATTCAGTAAACTCACCTTCTATGCTGTTGACGAAGATTTTTCCTTTGTGCGCTTCGATTACCTGCTGCACGAAATTCAGACCCAGTCCGAAACCAGACGCTTTCTTCTTGTTGCTCCTGCTTCCAGCCGCCGCCCGCTCGTATTTGTTGAAGATGCTGCGCTGATCCTTTTCCGATATGCCAAGACCATTGTCGTATATCTTGATGATGGAATAAAGGTCGTTTTTCGATGACGAGACGCGTATGTCCACACGCTCTTTGGAATATTTGATGGAATTATCTATCAGGTTACTGAATACCTCTTCGATGTATTCCGCATCGGCGTATATCTCCGGTGTTTGCAAATCAAACTCGAACGATACGGGCTTGTGTGATTTCACCTTGAACTTATCCGCCAGCCTGACGAGCATCGGCTCCAGCGCAATCTTTTCACACTCCATCTTCATCTTCTTGTTCTCCAGTTTCGATATGGTGAGCAGCTTGTTGGTCAGTGTCAGCAGGCGGTCCGCCTCTTCCTTGGCGACATTGAAGAATTTCTCTTTTGTCTCCGGCTTGTCATCCAGCCTTCCGCTGTGCAGGAAGCTCAATGCCGTGAATATGGTGGTAAGCGGAGTTTTCATGTCATGCACCATTGCATAGGAAAAGTCTTCACGTATTTGAAAGATTTTTTTTTGTTTAGATACAATTTTGACTTGGTATATAATGCATCCGATAACAAAAATCATAATAATGATAGTTGATATTAAAAGGATATTCATTCGTTCAAAAATTGATATTTGTGGATTTTCAAGAACCAGTTGTATTCCTTTTGATAAATCTACTTTTATAGGAATAACTTTGGATTCTATTGTAGTCAATGCGTTTTTTTGATTACATTTATTGTAACTTGCATAAATTTCTTCATTCTTAGGGTTTATGATTCTAATATAAAAACGATTGTTGATGTTTTTTTCCTTTAGTAAGAGATTTGTAATGGAATCAATTCTTTGAAGTGATAATTTATATCCTAATTTTGATATTCCTTCATATAGATAAGTTGACTGTGGAATAGAATCAGTGTTTGCACCACCTATTATTCGTGTTCCTTCTGGAAGTTGTTTTGCTATAATGCTTGTTTCTTTTTTTAATGCTTCTTCTATTATATTATTGCATTCAATGAAAATGTTATTCTTAATAAGGATATAGGTATTGTTAAGCCATACATATTGCAATGATAATATAGATATAATACCTAAAAGTGTAAAGCATAATATGAAATTATTGTATCTCATTTTTTGAGGCAAAGATAATAAATAACATTTAGATAACATAGAAATAACATATAATGAATCTGTTTATTTTGATATTTGCAGCATCTTAATAATAAAAAATATATAGAGTATGAAACAGATACAAGATTTAGAAAAAAATGAAATGATTGAAATTTTTGGTGGTGAATGGATGGTTTTAAATGGTGAATGGGTCTATGTAGATGTAACGCGAGGAAAAGATGATTAAATGATATGTATGAAAATCATTAACCTAACGATAACATAAAGGTAACATAATTCCCAATAATGTTGTTTTATCTTTGCATCAGTAAAACAAACAAAGAGTTTAATAAACAATTAAATAGAAAAGCGTATGAAAAAGAATGAATTGAAAACTTTAGAGATTGAAGAATTGAAAAACGTGAATGGCGGAGTAGCACCTGGACCTAACGGTGAAAGCTGTACGGAACATGGACTGCCGGATTTTTTGAAAAACACGATCCTCTTGGATATTCTTAAACATAGATAGTGGAAGAATGGTATTTGAGAGAATTAAAAATAAAATAGTATTAACAAATAAACTTATTGTGTATGAAAGAATTGAACAAAGATGAGGACCTGTCAATTACAGGTGGGTATTTTCCTCCAACAGAGGAACAGTTGGAAAAATTGAATCCTATTGAGAGAATTATCATTTGTTGGTAAAGTAAGAATGTTGTGTATGGAAAAGAATGAAATGATGCGTACTATGAGTCTGCAAGAACAACAGGAAATCAATGGCGGTGGAGCCTTGGATATTTTGATAAACCTTAAATCCGCAACTCCATTCCCGAAGTGCTACCTACATAAAGAGAAATGGACTTTTGATTCGTAAGATAACCATTAAGTCCTCGCGTCCGTTTCAATGCGCATACCATCCCCTTACCCCATAAAGCGACTTGAGGCAATACGCAATCAGTGGCCATCAAGTGATGTAAATCATCCGGAAGAAGTTTTGAAGGCTTCTGCATATGCATGGTTGTCGGTGTAGATATTCAGCACACATTGCCTTGCGGTCTTAATCCACTTGGCAGGTACTGAAATGAATTTGAAGACAAACGTCTTGATACGGCTGGTTTCCTTGAGCCCGAACTTCTTCACTTCAATCCTTTGCATGATGGCCTTGTAGAAATTGCGTATCAGTGCCGTCAGGAGCAGGAACACGGTATTTTCCGCCATGAAGGATTTAGGCAGTCTGTCCCATCCAAACCCATTGTTCATGTCATCAAAGACGCGTTCCTTGCCACCGCGCATGTTATAGAACTCCACGATGTCCCTCATGGATGATTCGTAATCGTTGGTCAGGATGCAGCGGTATGTATATTCCCCCCTCCCACAGGTCCGGTCCACTGCCCATGCGTCTCTGTCTCTGGATTACCAGGCGATACGGTTTGCCCTTCCACTTCTCAACGAGAATGGAGTTCAACTCAAACACGATGCCGTTTATCTCTTCCTTCTTCCACCCTCTGAGCGCGAAGATGTCATCATAGAGCGAGCAGCAGCGGTTGGCGCGTATGTAGAATGTCCTGCAATGCTTCCTGACCTCATCCACAATGTCTTCAGAGCATGAGCCGCAGTCGGCCCTGAAGCGTTTGACTGTCAGCTTCTTCTCTTCAAGTCTCTCCAAAATCCTCTTTAGCGTGTCCTTCTGGTGAAAGCGTACATTGGTGTTGCCGTCGCTGTTCTCTATGCCGACAATCATGTCGCCGATAACGGCCACACCGGACCTGTAACCAAGAAATTTCTTGTACGTGGGCTTTGCATCGTACTTCTCCGCCTCAATGAACTGGTGGTCAAAGTCAACGTCATACTCCCCGCCCTCTTTCAACTGCCCTGTGGACAACAGGCAATTCAGGAGCAATGTGTTGAGTGTGTCTGCCGTATTGAAATCATAGGACTTTCCGGCATCAGACGTGTATGAGATGTTTTCCCGGGTCAGTTCGTTTATTGCCCTAAGGATGGTGTCGGCGCTACAGGTGCGGAGTGTGGGGTGAAGGGAAAGATGACTCATTAAGTGGGCGGTGACATCCTCAACGCAAGAACCGCCGCAGAAGTAAACGCATAGGAGGGAGCGGATGATTTCGCTGTATTGATAACCATAGAGTTTGCATCTCAACCCAAGTGTTGAGTCAATTGTAGAGGAGAGAAGGGAGGTAAATTGCTCCATGATTGGAAATATGCCTCCAAAAGGAGTGAGTCTTTCGGATTTTATTGCTACCTTTGCCATGCCTGTTGCGGTTTTCTTTGTCTTTGGATTCGCAACACTAAGGTAAGTGAAAACGCTGACATGGCAAAAACCTGGGCAACAAAATGTTGCTCAGGAACTTATAAAAATAATTATCAATTATGTTGCGGAATTAAGGATAAATACGATTGTAGACGTTTTGAATGGAAGAATGCCTGTATATGTTTAATGCATTAAAATTTAATAGTATGAAAGAACTGAAGTGGATGAAATGAGATTGATTGATTGTGAGATAATTAAATTGATTAAAAATATTTAAACGGAAAAACAGTATGAAAGAAAATGTATTTATGGTTGAGTTAAATCAGAAAGAAATGAGTGAAGTAAATGGAGGAGGTATTTGGACAGAAGTGTTTAAAGCTCTTATTGCATCTTATGAGATGGCAAGTGATTTTAAGGAAGGATGGGATTCTGTTCCAGATCTTTAATTGATTTATGAAACTGATGAAAATAATTATCTATTAGAAAGGAGTATTTATGATGAAGAATGAATCATATGTAGAGCTTAGTAAGAAAGAAAATTCAGAAATCTATGGTGGTAAAAGTTTTATGACTACTATAGGTGAACTTTGCCATAAGGGATGGAATGAAGTAAAATCATGGTTTCGATAAATGTTAAATAGATGAAGAAGATGTAGTATAAATGTGAACTTTACTATATCTTCTTCATTTGGATTATTTGCTTATGTGTTATATTGTGAAAAAAAATAGAGTTCCATTATGGGCTGATTTGTTGATATTTTTAGTGTTTCTTTTTATTGCATCTTTGATAGGAGTAGAGAGCACATTGTCATTGATAGGTTCAACAGAATTTGAAAGTGTTAAATATTTCTTTTTGTCTACAATTATTTCTTCTATAATTGTCTTATTAGCTATTTTACTTCAACATTATGTTATAGACAAACGACCTTTAAGTGAATTGGGTTTATGTACTACTCACTTTGTATGGAAACATTCAAGTATGGTTGTTGTGTGGACGTTTATCGTGTTTGTTATTGGTTTTTTGATTTGTTTATTAAGTGGTGATGTCTCTATTGTATCAGTATATTGGAATTTGAAAGACTTGTCTTTGAGTCTATTGATGTTTACTTTTGGTGCTTTCTATGAGGAAATTATAATGAGAGGATATCTATTGACACGTTTATGCCGATCTGGACTAAATGTATGGCTATGTTTAATAATAACTGCAATTGTTTTCTCTGCAATGCATTTAGCAAATCCTAATGTGAATGTTTGTTCTGTTGTTAACCTCTTTTTGTTTGGGATTTTAGACGGATGTATTTTTTTATATACTAAAAGTCTATGGGTGTCTGTAATAGCTCATTGTGCATGGAATTGGATACAAGGATCAATTTTGGGGTTTAAAGTTAGTGGTTGTGAATTCTTTCAGCCCATTATAAATTTGGATATGCCGTCTTATAATTTAGTAAATGGCGGATTATTTGGATTTGAAGGTTCTATAATCTGTACGATATTATTAATACCTTTTATTATCATTTTTATAAACCTTCTTTCAAAAAGTATTGCGAAAGACGAATTCCAGCATTAACCTAACGATAACATAAGCATAACATATCCTCTTTTTTAGAACGGTTACTTTTGTCCTGTGAAAAGGAAACAGAAGTAACCGTTTTTAATTTAAAAAAGATATGCTATTACCGAACGAATGGATAGAGAACAGTATCGAGACGTACATCTATCAGCACACAACGAAATCGCAGGTGATCTACTGGGTTGTCCTGCTTGCCGTGACCGTCACATTAGTGGCACTTCCCTTTGTCTATGTGGATATCTCCGTACAGGGAAGCGGCGTAGTGAGACCGGTTGCGGAAAAGGCTGAAATCACTTCCTCCATTACCGAAATTGTGGATTCGGTATTCGTGAAGGAAGGTGACCAGGTGAACAAGGGAGATGTGATTCTCCGGTTCCGCACCAACAATTCGGACTACAAGATCAATTACCAGACCAGCCGGTTGAACGACTGCAGCGCACAGCTTGCCGACCTTGCCTTTTTAGCGAAGGGCGAACGTCCGGAACGGTTCAGTTCTCCGGTAAGGCAGCAGGAATACGCCTATTTCATCCGGAAGAAACAGGAACTGGAAACGGCACTGGCACAGGCGGAAAAGGAATACACCCGGAACAGGACGCTTTTTGAGAAGAAGGTCATTTCGGAAGAGGAATATGACAGTTACTACTTCAAGTTGAAAAGCCAGCAGAACGAACTGGCATCGCTGGTACAGAGCCAGCTCAGCACCTGGCAGGCAGACCAGAACACCTACCGGAACACATACAACGAGATGAACTCCAGCCTGAATCAGGAGATAAAGGACAAGGACATGTATATTGTGCGCAGCCCGGTGGACGGGACGGTAGACCAGTTCTCCGGCGTGTACCGCGGAAGCAGCATTCAGGCAGGTCAGTCGCTGGCGGTTATCAGTCCCGACTCCACGCTCTGCCTGGAGGTCTATGTCACGCCGAGAAACATCGGGTTTATGAGCGTGGGTATGCCGGTGAACGTGCAGGTAGAATCGTTCAATTACAACGAATGGGGAACGATACCGGGAAGAGTAAAGGATATATCATCGGACTTCCTGACGGACAGCCAAGGCAATTCCTTCTACAAGGTGAAATGCGAGATGGAGCGTGATTATCTCCAGCTGAAGAACGGAAGGGTAGGGAAGCTGAAAAAAGGAATGACGGTGAATGCGCATTTCATGGTGACACGCCGTTCGCTGTTCGACCTGCTCTATCAGAAGATGGACGGATGGGTGAACCCGAAACAGTATGAGAACGAAACAATGGTAGCGAAATTAAACTGAATGGAAAAACGGAAAAAACAGAATGACTATGTATAAGAAAGGAATCAAGATAAAACAGCATGACATTACGGACTGCGGCGCGGCATGCCTTGCCTCTGTCTGCGCACATTACGGGCTTCAGTTTCCGGTTGCCCGCATCCGGCAGTACGCGTTCACCGACCAGAAAGGAACAAACGTGTTGGGACTGATAGAGGCTGCCAACCGGCTCGGACTTTCGGCAAAAGGCGTGAGGGCACAGTTTGAAGCGCTTGCCATCGTTCCGAAACCGACCATCGCCCATGTAATCGTACATGAGCACCTGCAGCACTTCGTGGTCATCTATAAGGTGGAAAAGGGACACATCACCTATATGGATCCGGGAGACGGAAGGATGCACAAGGTGACGGACGAAGAGTTTAAGAGGATGTGGACGGGCGTGCTTGTGCTGATGGAACCGGAAGAGACCTTCAAGAAGGGGAACATGAAAACCAGCATGACGCGGAAATTCTTCTCGCTGCTGGCACCACACAAGAGCGTCATGATGCAGGCGGTGTTCGGGGCGTTGGTATACAGTATTCTCGGACTGTCCACCTCGGTATATGTAGGCAAGATTACCGATTACGTATTAGTGGACGGAAACATCAACCTGCTCAACCTGATGGGCGTGGTGATGATTGTCATCCTGATTCTCCGCACCTTTATCGGAGCCATGAAGAGCATCCTGGCACTGAAGACCGGACAGCGCATCGATGCCGCCTTGATACTGGGATATTACAAGCACCTGCTGACGCTCCCGCAACAGTTCTTTGACACGATGCGTGTGGGTGAGATCATCTCGCGTGTGAACGATGCGGTGAAAATCCGGAACTTCATCAACAACGTGTCGCTCGATTTGGTGGTGAACATGATGATCCTGCTTTTCTCCGTAGGTCTGATGTTCGTGTATTCGTGGGAGCTTGCCCTTGTGACGCTGGCATCCGCACCGCTTTTCCTGCTTATCTTCTGGGGGTTCAACCGGCTGAACCGGAAATACCAGCGCGGCATTATGGAGAGCAGCGCGGACTTGGAGGCACAACTGGTGGAATCCATCAACTCCATCTCCACCATCAAGCGTTTCGGCATCGAGGACTTTGCCAACCTGAAGACGGAGACCCGCTTCGTGCATCTGTTGAAGAACACGTTCCGCAGCATTTACGGAGCGATCATGGCACAGGGTGGCATCCAATTCGTCTCCACAGCCATCACCATAGCGGTGCTCTGGATGGGAAGTGTGCTGGTCATCGACAAGGAACTGACACCGGGAACGCTGATGGTGTTCTATTCGCTCATCAGCTACGTCATCTCGCCCATCGGCTCGCTGATATCCTCCAACCAGACCATTCAGGACGCACTGATTGCAGCCGACCGCCTGTTTCAGATTATGGACCTGGAGCGTGAACAGGACGACAGCCAAAAGATAGAGCTTGAACCGGACATGATCGGTGACATCACGTTTGAGAATGTGTCGTTCCGTTACGGTTCGCGGAAAGAAGTGTTCAAAGGACTTAACCTGAAGATAGAAAAAGGAAAGACCACAGCTGTCATCGGTGAGAGCGGTTCGGGAAAAACCACGCTGATCTCCCTTTTGCAGCATATCTA
Source organism: Phocaeicola salanitronis DSM 18170 (assembly GCF_000190575.1). NCBI lineage: Bacteria > Pseudomonadati > Bacteroidota > Bacteroidia > Bacteroidales > Bacteroidaceae > Phocaeicola > Phocaeicola salanitronis. Next base: position 15,021 of record NC_015168.1, read on the forward strand.
TCCCATCCAGTCCGGGCAGATCCGCATCGGCGAATATGACATCGCCCAGATAAGCAATCGGAGCCTCCGCCGCAGGGTGGGGACTGTTCCGCAGCAGATTGAGCTGTTTGCCGGGACAATCATCGAGAACATTGCGGTGGGAGACCTGCAGCCGGACATGAAACGGATTGTAGACCTTGTGGAACAGCTCGGACTGAAGGATTTCATCGAGCGTCTGCCCAACGGATACATGACCTATATCGGCGAGCACGGTGCTTCCCTTTCCGGAGGTGAAAGGCAGCGCATTGCCATTGCACGCGCCCTGTATAAGGAACCGGAGATTCTGATTTTTGATGAAGCGACCTCCTCGCTGGATTCCATATCGGAGAAGCATGTGAAGCAGACGCTGGACGCACTGGCTAAACGGGGAAAGACCGTCATTGTCATTGCGCATCGCCTGAGCACGGTGAAGAACGCGGATAGGATTGTGGTACTCGACAAGGGTCAGGTAGCCGAGACGGGTACGCACAAGGAACTGTTCAATTCTGGCGGAATCTACAGCCGGTTGTGGAACGAGCAGTTTGACCAGTTGGATTAATCTGTTTCCATTCCTATAATCCGATATTCGGGTTGTAGGAATGGATTTTTCTTAACCTTTTGATAACTTTCCGATAACATCGTCCGTGGCTTTGTCTGTCTACTTTTGTAGAGCGAAAAACGAATAAGAAAGGACGAAATATGAAAGGATTAGTATCTATACTGGCTTTTGCCGGATTATTAGCCTGTCAGGGAAACGTACAGGCACAAGTGAAAAAATGGACGCTTGCAGAGTGTATCGACTATGCAGTGACACACAACATTGAGGTAAAGCAAAGCGATAACCAGATTCAGAACTTGAAAGTGCAGAGGAATACATTAAGAAACAGTTTTCTTCCGGATCTGAATGCAGGTGCCTCGCAGAACTTCACATTCGGACGATCGCTGAACCAGAACAACACGTATGAGGACAGCAACATACAGAACTCGTCTTTCTCTGTAACTACGGAAATCCCGATATTTGCCGGATTCAAGCGGACGGCATCCATTGCGCAGAACCGCTTCGACCTGCTTGCCGCAGAGGCGAACCGGGAACTGATAGAGAACAACCTGTCGCTGAACGTGGCTGGAGCCTATTTCCAGATTCTTCTGAACAAGGAAATCTACCGGATAGCATTGGAGCAGATACAGTTGACCAAGGAACAGGAAACCTGCACGCAGCTTCTTATCGAGAACGGGAAGGCTGCCGAATCACAACTTTATGATGTGCGTGCACAGCTGGCGGATGACGAACTGACCGCTACCGAAGCGAGAAATTCCCTCCGGCTCGCTTATCTTGACTTGGCACAACTGATGGAGCTGAAAGGGCATGAACAGTTTGACATCGATTCGCTTGGCGGAGAGATTGCCATCGCCGACACGCTGAGTCCGGTGAGCATCTATCAGTCCGCCCTAACCTGTATGCCTCAGATACGTCAGGCATATTACACCCTGCAGAGCAAGACAAAAGGCATCCGGATAGCCAAGTCCGGATATTACCCGACCCTTTCATTCGCAGCCGGAATCAACACGAACTATTACGACAACGGGAGCGGACTTGGTGAGACGTTCCAGAGGCAGCTTAACAACAACATGCAGAAAAGCCTGTGCTTTACAATCAGCATCCCGTTGTTCGACCGGTTTTCCACACGGAACCAGGTGAGGGCGGCACGTATCGATGAGGATAATGCGAGACTGTCATTGGAAAACGAGAAAAAGCAGTTGTACAAAGACATCGAGCAGGCTTATATGGATGCGATATCCGCATTCGAGAAATACCGTTCCACCACGAAAGCAGTAATAGCCAACCAGGAGGCGCACCGGTATGCCTTGGAAAAATATGCAGCCGGTAAATCTACTGTATTCGAATACAATGAAATCAAGATGAAACTTGCCGACGCACTTTCGCAACAGTCACAGGCTAAATATACCTATCTGCTGAAAGACCGTATACTGGCTTTCTATTCCTGCTTTTCACTAACAGATTAACAGCCTTGTAATTATGCATTCAATAAAGATAAATCTCGATGTCGTTTTAAATAAAAGAGGAATGACGTTGAATGAACTTTCGGAAAAAACAGGCGTGTCTATAGCCAACCTTTCCAACCTGAAAAACAACCGTGTCGTTTCAGTCAGGTTTTCTACGCTTGGGAGAATCTGTAAAGCCTTGGAATGCCAGCCTGCCGACATCTTAAAGTATGAAGATGATTAACTTAATGATAACATTCTGATAACCTGAAAGGGGATACATCCTTCTTACCTTTGTGTCAGTAAAAGGAAATAAAGACGAAACAATAAAAAATAGTAAGATATGGAAATTATTACAGCAACAACGATTTTTTTAGCGTCATTGAACGTATATGGCGAGTGTGGGTTTGCATACAATGCAGAAACTTCTGAGGATGGAATTGTCACAGCCAAGGCTGTGTACCATAAGTCGGTATGTGGAAAGTATCTGTCTCCGACTCTGAAATACAACTATGTGTATGACGGAGAGCAACGTCTGGCACAGAAAGAAGTGTTGAAGTGGAACTGCGTAACAGAGAAATGGGATAAATCGCACATTTTGAATTACATGTATGATGAAAACGGATATACCATTGAGTATGCCGTATGGGACAGTGGCAAACAGGAATACGCTGATGTGGTTGCCAAGCAGACTTATCATGAAAGCATTGACGGTGCGCTTTATATCGCTTTGTATAGATGGGATGATTCCGGGAACGATTGGGTGAAACAGAATGACATGGTCGCCATGAACCTGTCAGGCGAACTTCTGACATCTTTTGAATTTGAATTATAATAAAATGTATAACAATAAAATGATGAATTTATGGAAAAGAAAAATTTAGAACGGAAAGTCAGACTGATTGCAATTGAAGAAATGAGAAATGTGAACGGCGGAGCGAACATCGTAGCCGGGGACGAATTTTCACAACTGAAACTGCCGATTGGCATGCGAAAGAAATTCTAAGCTGATGTCGTTTTGAAAAAAAGAGGTTGGATTGGATAATAAATTGAATGTGTGAATCCTTGTCTGTATGTTTTTGGGATGCCTGTGTGTGGCATCCCTTTTTTTATGGAAACTAAACTATGGAGCATATCTTTCTCCCTTGTCGCTTAAATATAGATCTATGGCTTCGTTGAATGCCTGAAGTAAGGTCATTCCGTTGTCTGTTGCATATCGTTTCAGCCGGTTGTGGCGTGAAGGGTCTGTTATGTAATTGCAGGTTTTATATTTGGGCTTTTCTTGTGTACGTAAATCCGATTGCTTTACCGCTACTGTCGTTGGTCTTACCAATGAACTTAGCCCGGCTTTCATGTTTTCTCTCAGGTTGTTCCTTTTGTTTTCCATACGGTTGTATTAATTGAACGTTGATTCTTTTTTAAGAAATTCATCACAAAATGAGGCATAATCTTCCGCTCCTGAAGATTTTGGCGCATAGTGGAATATATCATGTTTAGCAGCTGTTGCTTCTCCGATAGCGACATTGGTTCGGATTGTAGTAGTGAACACATCCCCTTGAAAAGTGTCACGGATTATCTCTTGTATATCCTGGTTGAAATTTTTCCGTCTGTCGTATTTGGTAATCAGTATTCCAGAAATACGCAGTTTTGGATTCAGGTTGTTTTTTACTTCATGGATGACGTTTGTTAGCCTGCCCATTCCTCGCATTGCTAAGTATTCTGCTTCTACGGGGATAATGATGCAATCCGAAGCAGTCATCGCGTTGATAGTCAGTATAGATAAGGATGGAGGGCAATCTATAAGAATATAATCATATTGTTCTTGTACCTGACTGATCAATTTGTGAAGAATCTGCTCCCGTGCATACTTTTGCATTATTTCCATTTCTATTGCTGACATATCCAAACATGACGGTACAATATCCAGACCGTCCTCATTCTTTACAATCGGAAGCGGGATGTAGCCTCTCATGGCTTGATAAATGGTATCGTCAAGTTCTGTAGAAACTCCTAGGCAGTCCGTCAGGTTTGACTGTGCATCCATATCAATGAGCAGTACCCGTTTCCCCCGAATTTGCAGTGCTGCGCCCAAATTAGCCGCGGTTGCCGTTTTCCCGACACCTCCTTTGTGGTTGATTATTGATACTATTTTTGCCATACAGTTGATTATAAATGCTAACTGAAAAACTAAATTACTAAAATTAGTTGATTAGTGGCAAAATTACTATTAAATGCAGA